>NZ_AQOJ01000545.1:0-2563 GCF_000364685.1 Xanthomonas sp. SHU 166 | reverse complement strand
TGGCGGCAGGCGCGTCGGCGGGTTTCTGGCAGCCGGCAAGGGCGGCGAGCAGGGCGGCGGCGAGCAGGTGCTTGCGCATCGGGGTTCCTGGAGTGGGTCGATCCACCAGGGTAGCTGCGCCGTGCTGCCAGCGCCCCTGCCATTGGATTACCCTGAACGCTTTCGCCATTCAGGAGCACCGCAATGCAGGACAAGGGACGTCGCCTTCATGGCCATGTCGCACGCGATACGGCGTTCGATCCGGAAGCCGCGGCCGCAGCGGCTGGCACGCTCGATGTCGTAGCGCCTGCGCGTGGGCGCTGGTGTCGCTGGGGCGCTTCCCTGGTGCTGGCGGTGTCGATCGCTGCCTGCAGCCGCGGCGGCGAGAGCGCGGCGCTGCCGGCCGCTCATCTCTATTCCGCCGATGCCGCCAGTAGCGCGGCCAGTGCCGCCGAGGCCGCAGCGCAGGCGGCAGAGGCAACCGTCGCAGCGCCGCCGCCGAGTCCCGGCGCTTTCGCCATGCCGTCCCTGGCCTATGAGCACGAGGTCGATGTGGCATTGCCGGTGGCGCAGATTCCCGCACGCCTCAAGCAACTCCAGGAAAGCTGCCTGAAATCCAGTTTCGGCGCATGCACGGTGTTGCAGGTCGAGCAGCGCGGCGGCGAGCAGCCGCGCGGTGAGCTCAGCGTGCGGATCGCGCCGGCCGGGGTCGAGCCGTTGATCGCGCAGGCGGGCCAGGATGGCCAGATCGAAAGCCGCACCACCCATGCCGAGGATCTGGCGCAGGCGGTGCAGGACAACGACGCGCAGCGCCAGCGCCTGCAGGCCGAGCAGCGGCGCCTGCAGGAGTTCCAGCAGCGCCGCGATCTCAGCGTGGCCGACATGATCGCGCTGTCGGAGAAACTGGCCGCCGTGGAGACGCAATTGCTCGCCACCAGCCAGGAAGCCGCACAGCAGCGCCGGCGCCTGGATACGCAGCGGGTGACGTTGACGTTCTCGGCGCCGACCGCCGAGCGGAGTCGCAGCGACATCGGCGAGGCGCTGCACGACAGCGGCGAAATCTTCGCCGGATCGATCGCCTGGGGGATTCGCGCGGTGGTCGGGCTGGCCCCGTTCGTGCTGCTCGGCTATGCGCTGTGGCGGCTGATCGCCTGGCGCCGACGTCGGCGTCGTTCGGCCTAGGAGACAGGCGCTGTTCCCGTCCGATGAAATCGGGCGGGAGCGGATGGAGGTGAGTGTGCGTGGTGTTGCCACGCGTTGCCGACGGAACGGTGGCACGTCATCCAGCGGCAGTGAATGATGAGGGGGGGGGCGGGTCGCGGCTGAAGCGGCTGCTACCGTTCTTCTCGTCTGACCCTCAAGCTTGAGCAACAGCAAAACGACTTCTGCCGGGGCTCGCGATACATTGGCTGCGAGCACTGTGGGAGGGACTTCAGTCCCGACGCCTTGAAGTCGGGTACCTGAGGCACGGCTGGCGCCTCTGGAAATCCAGGATGCTTGCCATGGGCACGCCAGGACGCTGCGCCATGCGGCGCAACGTCCCGGATGCAGGCCCTCAGCCTTCGTCCTGTTCGAACTCCACGACCACGTCCAGTTCGAACGCCAGGGCTTCCACGGCCTCGCGCACCTTCTGGGCGGTGGCGGCGTTGCCGGCCTCCACTTCCACTTCGTGGGTGCCCGGTCCCTGGTCGTCGGGCAGGCCGGCGGAACTGGAATCGTCGTCGTCCATGTGCGGCATCAGGTCGTCGATTTCCTCGACGTGTTCGATGCCGTCCAGGCTCGACAGCAGGTTGATGATGGCGCGGGCATCGTCCTCGCTGCCGGTGATGCGGATGCGGAGCTGGGGCATGGGCCTTCCTCTTGGGGGGAAGGCGCAGGCTAGGCAGGCATCGGCTAAGGCGGGGTGATGACGCGCTCAATGCATCGGCGCGACCGCATCCGGCCCGGCATGTTCGGCTACGGGCAGCAGCAGCGCCTCGGCGGCCGCGCGCAGCAGCGTCGGGGCGATGTAGCGGCGGTGCGCGGCGGCGATCAGCGCCATGTACAGGTGCCCGAAGCGGTTGCGGCAGGCCACCCGCGTTTCCAGGCTCAGTTCGGCGCTGCCGTCGTCGCGCAGCGTCACCCCGACGCAACTGCGGAACACCAGGTGGCGGTCGTCGGCACCGAGCAGCACCTGCACGCGCCGCGCCTGCGCGGTGGAGGCCTGCGCCAGCACCGGGAACCGCCCGGCAAACAGTTGATCGCGCTGCGGCGACAGCAGCGAGGACACCGGGCAGCCCAGCGGCGAGGTGCGCAGCCGCAGCGGCGCCACCAGCACGTTGCGCAGGCGCATCAGCCAGGTCACACCGCGGGGCGGGTGCTGCAGGAAACCGTCCAGCAACGCCGTCATCAGCGCATGCGCTCCCAGTGGCCGCAGCGCCTGCGCCGGCACCCTCAGCCGCACGCTGTCCTGGTGATGGTGCGCGGGCAGCTGCGGTTCGAGCAGCGAGCCGGGCAGCAACTGCGGCGTCACCCGCGCCCGCGACAGGCGCGGCGCCAGTGCCGCGAAGCCGGCCGGATGTCGCCAGGCACCCAGCCGCTGCCG
>NZ_AQOJ01000544.1:0-3053 GCF_000364685.1 Xanthomonas sp. SHU 166 | reverse complement strand
GCGGCCGCAGCCGCGGCGGCAGCCGCGGCGGCAGCGATGCTGTCGTACAAGGGACGCGTCGCATCACGCGCACTGCGTCTGCCGCACGGCGGCG
This sequence comes from Xanthomonas sp. SHU 166, assembly GCF_000364685.1. Lineage (NCBI taxonomy): Bacteria > Pseudomonadati > Pseudomonadota > Gammaproteobacteria > Lysobacterales > Lysobacteraceae > Xanthomonas > Xanthomonas sp. SHU 166. The sequence continues at coordinate 2,959 of NZ_AQOJ01000544.1, read as the reverse complement.
GCGCACGTGACGACGTGCTGGATGCTCACGCGGGCAACACGCGCGTAAGCCCCAGGCAGGCGTGAGGACGGAGCAGGACGCCCACGCGCGCGGCGTGGGCGTCGGTCAGAAACAGCGTGCCGCGCCAAGGCAGGCACGGCATCGCGACCGCAGTGGAACATCCTCGGATCTGTGGGATGCGGCACCGGCAGCCGCAAGGCAACCGCCACGCGACAGGCGAGCGACGCGCATTGCGCCGCTCGCCGATGACAGGCGCCGTGCGGCTCAGAACTCCTGCCAATCCTTGTCCAGCGCCATCGCCGCCGCCGGCTGCGCCGCACGCCGCGCAGGTGCGGCCTTGGCCGCTGCCGGACGGACGTTGCGCTTGCCCGCGGGCGTCGCGGTGGCATGGTGCCGCGGCGCCTGCGCTACCGGCGTGGCCGCGGATGCGTCGAGCTTGAACAGCGCCACCGCCTGGCTCAGTTCCACCGCCTGCTGCTCCATCGAGCGCGCCGCCGCACTGGCCTCTTCCACCAAGGCCGCGTTCTGCTGGGTGCTCTCATCCATCTGCGTCACGGTCTGGTTGACCTGCTCGATGCCGGCCGACTGCTCCTGCGAGGCGGCGGAGATTTCCCCCATGATGTCGGTGACACGCTGCACCGAGGTCACGATCTCGGTCATGGTCTTGCCGGCCTGGTCGACCAGGACCGAACCTTCGGCGACGCGGCTCACCGAATCGTCGATCAGGCTCTTGATCTCCTTGGCCGCGCTGGCCGAGCGCTGCGCCAGCGTGCGCACCTCGCTGGCGACCACGGCGAAACCGCGCCCCTGGTCGCCGGCACGCGCGGCTTCCACCGCAGCGTTGAGCGCGAGGATGTTGGTCTGGAAGGCGATGCCGTCGATCACCGAGATGATGTCGGCGATGCGCCGCGACGCATCCTCGATGCCGCTCATGGTGGTCACCACCTGGCCGACCACGTCGCCGCCCTGCGAGGCGACCGAGGCCGCGCCGGCGGCGAGCTGATTGGCCTGGCGCGCGTGCTCGGCGTTCTGGCGCACGGTGGAGGTCAGTTCCTCCATCGAGGCTGCGGTTTCTTCCAGGCTGGCGGCCTGCTGCTCGGTGCGGCGCGACAGATCGTCGTTGCCGGCGGCAATCTCGCTGGCCGCGGCATTGATCGACACCGCCGAGTGCTTGATGCGTCCGACGATGCCGGCCAGCTGCTCGGCGGTGGCATTGGCGTCGTCGCGCATCTGCGCGAACACGCCGCGGAAATCGCCGTGCATGCGCGCGGTCAGATCGCCCGCGGCGATCGCCTGCAGCAGGGTCGACAGCGCCTGCAGGTTGCCATCGGCGGTGGCCATCAACTGGTTGAGGCTGTCCACCATCACCCGGAAGTCGTACTGGAAGCGCTCGGCGTCGCCGCGCGCGCTGAAGTCGCCGTCGGCCGCGGACGTCGCCAGCTGCTTGATCTGCCCGTTCATCGCCGACAGGTTGGCCTTGACCTCGTCCATGGTCTGGCTCAGCACCGCCTCCTCGCCGGGCAGGCGGTCCATGTCCTGCGACAGGTCGCCGATCGCGTAGCGGCCCATGATCTGCGCCAGGCGCGTCTTCACCGCCAGGTGCGAGGCCACCAGCGCATTGGTCTCGGCCGCCATGCGCCCGTAGTCGCCCGGGAAGGCCTGCGCTTCGATGCGATGGCTGACTTCGCCCGCGTCGTGGCGCTTGGCCATTTCCAACTGCGCGCCGATCAGGTTGCCGACCTGCTGCTGCATGCCCTGCATCGCGACCAGCAGACGTCCGGTTTCGTCGCGGGCGTCGGTGTGTACGTCGTTGTCGAGCTTGCCGCTGGCGATGGCCTCGGCGACACGCGTGGCGCGGGTCAGCGGCACGGTCAGGCTGCGGGTGATCAGCCACGCCAGCAGGCTGCTGACCAGCACCACCGCCAGTCCGCCGGCGATGAGCATGGCGCGCCCACGCGCCATCGCCGCCGTCGCTTCCGCATAGGCCTCGTTGCTGCGGGTGGCCTGCAGATCGGCATAGCGGGCGATGGCGTCCTGCCATTTCTGCGTCAGCGGCGCGGACTCCCGCATCAGCAGGGCCAGGGCCTCGTCCGGCTTGTCGTGCATGCCCAGATCCATCACCCGGTTGTTGACGTCCACGGTCATCTGCCGGGCGCGATCGACGTCCTCCAGCACGGCCTGGCTCTGCGCACCGCTGGGGATGGCGCCCGCCCGCTTGCGCGCCTCCTGGTAGCGTGCGCGCTGCTCGACGACGACCTTGGCGAAGCGGATGTTGTCTTCCTGGGAGGTCGGCAACACGATGTTGCGGACATTGATGGCCACGACCGAACTGGCGTTGAGCATGTCGCTGGACGCGCGGATGGCGGCGATGTTGCGGTTGACGATGCCGTCCAGTCGCTGGCGCGCCTGGAACAGGGTCAGCAGCCCGGCGACGACCAGCGCCGAGGACAACAGGATGAGGATGCCGAACGCGGTGGCGAGCCGGGCACCGACGTTGTAGCGCTGAAGGAATGCAATCATGGAATGGCCTTTGGGGGAATGAGAGGGGCGATGGAACGCCGCGGAACACGCACGCCGACCAGCCGCCGTTGTGCACGCCCGCATCGAACGAGATGAATGAGTCGTGAAAAAGCGTTTTTAATCAGACGCTTGATGACGCATTCCGCTCGATGTGCGGGCGATGTAACGGCGCCCGGCGCGGGGACTTGAGAGGCGATTGCACGGAATTTATTGAACACCCTCAGGCACATCACAGGGATGTGGAGAGGCCATTCGCACTGCGTCCGGATCGGCGTTTTCGCGTGAATGCCGCGTGCACGTGATGTTGCAACGGCCGGCACGACGCTTGCTTGCGGCGCGAGGTCGCAGCGAGGAAAAAGTTTTCCGATTGGCCGCACAACGGAGACCTCGACACGCGATGCGAAGGCCAGGAACGCGATCGCCGTCACTTCGCAGCGTC
>NZ_AQOJ01000543.1:0-5981 GCF_000364685.1 Xanthomonas sp. SHU 166 | reverse complement strand
GTCAGGCTGCGGGTGATCAGCCAGGCCAGCAGGCCGCTGACCAGCACCACGAGCACGCCACCGGCCACCAGCAGGCTGCGGCCGCGGTCCATCGCGACGTTGGCGCTGGCGTAGGCTTCGGCGCCGCGCGTGCGTTGCCGGTCGGCATAGGTATTGATCGCCTCCTGCCATTGCTGCGTCGCCGGTCCGGCCTCCGCCATCAGGACTTTCAATGCCTCATCGGCCTTGTTGGCCATGCCCAGGTCCAGGACCTTCTGGTTGGCGAGACGGGTCCGATCGTAGGCGTCGTCGATGGCCTTGCGCATCTGCGCGCCGGTGGCATCGCTGACCGGGATCGCATAGAGCTTGTCGTGGACCTCGCCGTAGTAGCGGCGCTGCTGGTCGACGGCCTTGGCGAACCGCTCGTTCTCTTCCTGCGTCGTCGGCAGCACGATGTTGCGCAGATTGACCGCCACCTGTGCGCTGGCATTGCGCATTTCGCCAGTGTAATCGAGGATCTGCATGCGCCGGTTGACGATGGTGTCCATCATCTCGCGCGCCTGTTTCAGCGTCAGCAGCCCGGCGACGACGAGCGCACAGGAGAGCAGGATGAGGACGCCGAAGGCGGACGCGAGCCGCGTCCCGACGTTGTAGCGTTGCAGGATTCCGATCATGAGGGGCCACCAAGTAAGAAAAGGAGAGCAGCCCGCGCCACGACCTGGATCGCGCAGGACACCCTCGGGCCAACGGCCTGGGCGCGATGCGACGGAGAAGAAGGAAAAGACACTTCCAGCACCGGCCGCATCGGGGGTGTCCCATGCGGGTACTCGTACTAGGTAACGGCGACCCGCCTGGAATCTTGATGCGCAACTGCGCACAGTTTCCTAAATCCCCTCAGCATCGTGACTACGAAGTGCACGTTGCGCGTCTCCCTCACGCCACCGTTGCGCCCCCCGTAAATTCCATGTGAAACAAGGATTAGAAGGCGCCCTATCGGCGCTGGCGCACGTCACACTTACCGCCGCAGGCATTGCCACGCGCACACCAAGAATGTCGTAAACGGCATATATCCGCGACCGCCCGGGCGACCGGCCTCCGCGCCGTCGGGCGCGGAGGCGGCGTGCCTCACTCGGCCAGGTTGGTGCCGGCACCGGCGGTGGCGATGACCTTGGCCTTGACCTGCGCGGCAGGGATCGCCGTGTACATGTAACCCAGCGACTCGGGATAGGTCTTGGACGAGATCCAGGTGGTGGCGTTGGCGTAGGGCTTGCTGGTGCTCTCCGGCACCGTCCAGGTGATGCCGCTGCCGACGTAGTTGTTGATCAGGTCCCAGTAGCCGATCTCGCTGCTGTCGCGCGAGGTCACCGGGTTCTTGATGTTCTCGAAGTAGTTGGCTTCGATCAGCGCCACCCCGCCCATGCGCACGTTGATGCCGGAGGTGAAGACGTTGTTGAAGTAGTTGTTGTAGATGTGGCTCAACCCGCGCCGCTGCAGTGGCAGGCGCGATTCCACGTTCTCGAAGCGGTTGTGATGGTAGGTGGTGCGCGCGGCGGCGTTCTGGGTATCGCTGTCGCTGTAGCCGTTGAGCGCGACCTTCTGGTAGTCGTGGATGTAGTTGTACGACACGGTGACGTGGTTGACGCCCTTCTTCATGTCGATGCCGCCGTCGAAGGACGCGTCGCCGGCGCCGGGGCATTTGGTCAGCGAGGCGAAGATGGTGTTGTGGTCCACCCAGATGTTGGACGGCTGGCCGCTGGAATTGCCTTCCAGCGAGATCGAATCGGCGTCCTCGCCGCCGGGCAACAGGCCGATGGTCATGTTGCGGATGATGACGTTGTGCGAATTGCCGACCACGCGCACGCCGAAGTTGGCCGAGGAGCCGTTCGCCCCCTTGATGGTGATGTCGCGCTTGTTCTTGATCTGCACGGTCTTGGCCGGCAGCTTCCATTGCGTGCATACGTCGGTGATGCTGGCGTAGTTGAAGCTGCCGGTGTAGTTGAGCACCAGGCCGCCGGAGCCGGCGTAGTTGTCGATCGCCGCCTGCATCGCCTCCATCGTGGCGACGTTGACCGGAATGGCGTTGCCGCCACCGGTGGTGTTGGCGCCGTAGCCGACCGGGCCGGCGAAGGCCGGGGCGGCGCCGACGGCCAGAGCGAGCGCCAGTGCGCCCCTGCGGAACTGCTGCTGCATGATGTCTCTCCCATCTGTCGCGATGAGTGCAGGACGCATGACAGTGCATGCATGCGCCGGCACGGGGCGTGGGGGCCGGCGGCATTCTTGGAATGCACGCGGCGGCCCGCGCAATCGCCACGACGCAGAACTGGAACCCTGCGCTCCGTTCGCCGCGCGGGACAGGACAAGCGGACACGCACGGTCCGCAGGAGACAGACAGCGACAGCCGGGGACAGGCTTCCCGCACGCACGCTGCGTTGGACGCACCTCGCCGGCAACGACGGCGAACGGCCGTGCATCGCGCGCATCGCCATCGCCGTCGGCGCACCGCGCAGGGACAAGCGCACGCCGGCGCTGCGCGGCCGCGAATGTTGCGGCCGCAGCACGTTTGCGCGAGCCATCCGACGCCGAACAGGCGCCGGATGGCCGCGACGCGCTCAGCTCACCGTGTCCAGGCGGTTGTCGCTGCGGTCGGCGTCGGGCAGCACATGGTCCGGATCCAGGGTCACGTGCAGCACCTTCTGCGTACTCGGCACCCGTATCTGCGGCTGGGTCTGCTGCATCCAGGTCTCCACCGGCACGCGCTGATCGAGATGGCTGCCGTCGGCGAAGTCGATGCGCAGGGTCGCCGGCATCACCAGCTTCTGGCGGCTGCCCAAGGTCACCAGCAGGCCCTTGGCCGGATCATGATCGACGTAAGCGGCCGCGCGCACGCCCATGTCCAGCTGCCAGTTGTTGAAATACCAGCCGCGCCACCACCAGCTCAGGTCCTCGCCGGCCTCGCTCTCCATCAGCCGGAAGAAATCCGACGGCGTCGGGTGCTTGTAGGCCCAGGTGGCGATGTACTTGCGGAACGCCGGATCGAAGCGCGCCGGACCGAGGATCTGTTCGCGCAGCAGCACCAGGCCCAGCGCGCCCTTGAAGTAGGTCAGCGGATGCCGGTATTTCTCGCTGGTGGCGTCGGCGCGATCGAGCAGGGTCGGCGCCTGCGCGTCGGCCAGCAGTGGCAGGATCTCGTCCACCGGGTTGCCGCCGCCGGGCGCGTACTCGCCATCGCGCTTGGGCGCGAATTCGCCATGGTTGATCGCGTCGGAGGCGTAGACGTCGATGAAGGTGTTGAAGCCCTCGTCCATGAACGCATGGCGGCGCTCGTTGGAGCCGACGATCATCGGAAACCAGCCGTGGCCCAGTTCGTGCGCGGTGATCCAGAACAGTTGCTTGCCGCCGTCCTCCATGTCGTCGAAGACGATGCCCGGATACTCCATGCCGGCGCCGTGGCCGCCCAGGTTCACCGCCGCCGGCCACGGGTACGGATACCACCGCGAGAAGTGCTCGATCGAGGCTTTGACGAACTCGGTGGAGCGGCCCCACTTGTCGCTGCCGACCGCGCTGCGCGGATACACCGACATCGCCAGCGCATGCTTGCCTTCGGGCAGGTTGATCCGCGCCGCATCCCACACGAACGCCGGCGAGGCGGCGAAGGCGACGTCGCGGGTGTGGTCCATGTGGAAGCGCCAGGTCTGGGTGCCGCTGGCGCTGGGCCGACTGTCCGGCTTGCCCACCTCATCGGCGCCGCGGATGGTCACCGTGCTGTCGCTGGCGGCGGCTTGCGCCAGGCGCTGGCGCTGGGTGGCGGTGAGCACCTGCGCCGGATTCACCAGTTCGCCGGAACCGGCCACCAGGTAGTTCCAGGGCACCGTCACCTCGTAGTCGAAATCGCCGTACTCCAGGTAGAACTCCGCGCCCAGGTAGGGCTGGGTGTCCCAGCCGCGCAGGTCGTCGTACACCGCCATGCGCGGATACCACTGCGCGATCTCGTAGATGTCGCCATCGGCGGTGGGCGTGACCGCGGTGCGGCCGCCCCAGGTACCGGGCACGGTGTAGGCGTAGTCGATGTGCAGCTTGAGCGCCTTGCCGCTGGCCAGCGGCTGCGGCAGATCCACGCGCATGCGTGTGTCGTCGATCAGGAAGGTGGCCGCCACGCGCTTGCCGCCCTGCTCCAGTTCCACCTTGGCGATGCGATAGCCCTCGGTGCTCTGCGGCGCGGGCCGGTCGGCACGCGCGGCGCGCAAGTTGCGGGCGCGGGCATCGCTGCGGTACAGGTTCTGGTCCAGCTGCAGCCACAGCACGTCCAGCGTGTCCGGGCTGCGGTTGCTGTAGGTGATGGTCTCCTGGCCGCGCAGGGTGTGCGTGGCCGGTTCCAGGGTGGCGTGCAGGTCGTAGTCGGCGCGGTTCTGCCAGTACTGCGGGCCGGGCACGCCGCCGCCGCTGCGGTAGGCGTTGGCTGGCTGCGGCAACTGCAGCGGTGCGAACAGCGCCTGCGGATCGTAGGTGCCGGCACCATCCGCGGCGGCGGCAGTGGTGGCATCGGCCTGGGCGGCGGCGACAAGGGAAACACAAGCCGCGGCGAACGCAGCGCGGCGCAGGACAAGGATCATGGTGGCGTCCGTGGGGAGGATCGCCGCCGATGGTAGGCCGATTGGGGGTGGCGCGAATGTGCCGTTCGCCACCTTCGGCAGCGGATGCTCGGCAAGACGGAGTAGCAGCGGCTTCAGCCGCGATGGGCGCTACCGGGAAGGCCCGTCGCGGCTGATCCCCGAGGGGGACAAGCGCCGCTCCTACGACGGCAGGGCGACGCGCGCCGGGCTCAGCCCAGCAAGGTCTCCAGCACCGCCATGCGCACCGCCACGCCGTTGGCGACCTGGCGCAGGATGCACGACTGCGCGCCGTCGGCGACCTCGTCGGTGATCTCCACGCCGCGGTTGATCGGCCCCGGATGCAGCACCACTGCGTCCTTCGACGCGCGGCGCAGCCGCTCGGCAGTGAGGCCGTACTGGCCATGGTAGTCCTCCAGCGAGGTCACCAGGCCTTCCTCCATGCGCTCGCGCTGCAGGCGCAGCATCATCACCGCGTCCACGCCGTCGAGCATGGCGTCGAAATCCTCGCCGACCACGCAGCCGTCCAGGGTGCCGTCGTCGGGCAGCAACGCGCGCGGGCCGCAGACGCGCACTTCGCCGGCACCGAGGGTGCGCAGCGCGTGCAGGTCCGAGCGTGCCACCCGCGAGTGCTTGACGTCGCCGACGATGACCAGCTTGAGCTTGGAGAAATCGCCGCCCTTGGCGTGGCGCAGGGTCAGCATGTCGAGCAGGCCCTGGGTGGGATGCGCGCTGCGGCCGTCGCCGGCGTTGATCAGCGCGGTGCCCTCGCCCGCCGCCTCGGCCAGGCGCTCCACCGCGCCGTCCTCGGGGTGGCGCACGACGAAGCCGCGCACGCCCATCGCTTCCAGGTTCTTCAGCGTGTCGCGCGCGGTCTCGCCCTTGCGCGTGGACGAGGTGGAGGCGTCGAAGTTCAGCACGTCGGCGCCGAGCCGCTGCGCGGCCAGCTGGAACGAACTGCGGGTGCGCGTGGACGGTTCGAAGAACAGCGTGCACACCGCGGTGCCGGCCAGCACGTTGCGCTTGCCGACCCGACCCACCGCCGCGTCGCGGATCTGCCCGGCGCGGTCCAGCAGTTGCAGCAGGGTCGCGCGCGGCAGCCCTTCCAGGGTCAGCAGGTGGCGCAGGCGCCCGTTCGAATCGAGTTGCGGATCAGTCATGGCGGGTCCGGGCAGTGGATCAGGGAGGGGGAATGGCGTCGTCGGGCGCGGCCAGCCAGCGCTCCACGATCACCGCGGCGGCCACCGCGTCCAGCGCGGCGGCGTCGCGGCGGCGCTTGCGGCCGGCGGCACGGTCCACCGCGAAGCGTTGCGCGGCCTCGACCGAACTGGAGCGTTCGTCGACCAGCACCACCGGCAGGCGGTAGCGCGCGCCGAGTTCGCGGGCGAAGGCGTG
>NZ_AQOJ01000542.1:0-4707 GCF_000364685.1 Xanthomonas sp. SHU 166 | reverse complement strand
GCGCGCTTGCGGTTGGGCTGGTCGGCACCGTCGAGGGTGAGCGGATCGCCGACCACCAGGCCGTGCGGCCGCCATTCGGCATGCAGGCGGTCCAGCGCCGGCCAGTCCGGCCCCTGCGCATGCACGTCGATCACCGCCAGCGCGCGCGCGCCGTTGCCGAAACAACTGCCGACGGCCACGCCGATGCGCCGGTGGCCGACGTCGAAACCGAGCACGGTGCCGTCGCGGCGGATCGTCGCGGGCGCCGGCGCACCAGCCTCAGGCAGGCCGGACTCAGGCATGCCCGCTGTAGTCGGTGAGGCGGAACAGGTCCACGCCGATGCGCCCGGCCGCGGTCTGCCAGCGCCGCTCCAGCGGCAGCTCGAACAGCAGTTCGGCATCGGCCGGCGCGGTCAGCCAGCTGTTCTCGCCCAGTTCGTATTCCAGTTGGCCGGCGCCCCAGCCGGCGCAGCCCAGCGCGACCACCGCGTTGCGCGGCCCCTCGCCGCGCGCCATCGCCTCGAGCACGTCGCGCGAGGTGGTCAGATACAGGCCGTCGGCGAACGCCAGGCTGGAATCCCAGCCGTGCGCGCCGTCGTGGATGACGAAGCCGCGCTCCGGATGCACCGGCCCGCCGCTGAGCACCACCTGCTCGCGCAGCGTGGCGTCGATGGTCTCGATGCCCATCTGCTCCAGCACTTCGCCCAGGGTGTATTCGGAGGCGCGGTTGACCACCACGCCCATCGCGCCGTTCTCGTCGTGCTGGCAGATCAGCGCCACGCTGCGGGCGAAGTTGGGATCGGACAGCGCCGGCAGCGCGATCAGCAGTTGGTTGGCCAGAGGCGTGGGCAAAGCGGACATGGCCCCATTCTATCGTCCCTCCCGCGTGCGCGCTGCCCGGGCTGCGGCGGGCTGCCATAATCCGCCCGACCGCGGCCGCGACCGGTCGCCCAGGAGCACGCACGCATGGACACGCCCCCCGACCTGCCACGCCAGACCCGCGCCTTCATCGTGCTGGTGGCCCTGCTGCAGGGCGCGCTGCTGTACCTGGCGCAGCGCGGCGCCGAGCGCGGCCTGTGGCCGTTCGGCTCCCTGGGCGGTCAGGTGTGCTGGTACACCCTGGTGCTGACCGTGCCGACCATGACCCTGCTGTCGGTGCGGCACCTGGGCGCGCTGCGCCTGTGGCAGCACACCATTGCAGTGGCGGTGCTGGTGGCGGCCCTGTCCGCCTGGGCGGTGTGGAACGCCACCGGCGCGCCCGGCCTGCGCGCCGGACAGGTGCTGGGCCCGTTCGCTGCGACCGTGGCGCTGGCGATGTTCGTGCTGCTGCCGTGGCTGCAGTGCCGGCTGCAGCACGGGCGCTGGCAGGCGCCGTACCGCGACCTGTTCGAGCATGCCTGGCAGAACGCGCTGACCCTGGCGCTGGCGCTGCTGTTCGTGGGGATCTGCTGGCTGGTGCTGTGGCTGTGGGGTGCGCTGTTCGCGCTGGTCAAGCTGACCCTGTTCCGCGACCTGTTCCGGCAGACCGCCTTCGTCTACCTGGCCACCGGCACCATGTTCGGCCTGGGCATCCTGATCGGCCGCACCCAGCAGCGAGCGGTGCAGGTGATGCGGCAGATCCTGTTCGCGATCTGCACCGGATTGCTGCCGCTGCTGGCGTTCGTGGCGGTGCTGTTCGCGCTGAGCCTGCCGTTCACCGGCCTGCAGCCGCTGTGGGAGACCCGGGCTGCGGCCAGCATCCTGATCGCGGTGGTGGCCACGCTGGTGGTGTTCGTCAATGCGGTGTACCAGGACGGCACCGCCGACGCGCCCTACCCGGCCTGGCTGCAACGGGTGATCGACGCCGGACTGCTGAGCCTGCCGCTGTACGCAGGGCTGGCGCTGTACGCGCTGTCGCTGCGAATCGCGCAGTACGGCTGGAGTACCGAGCGCTTTGCCGGCGTGCTGGTCGCGGTGGTCGCCTGCGGCTACGCATGCGGTTATGCCTGGGCGGTGCTGCGCCCGGGCGCACGCTGGCTGCAGCCGCTGGCGCCGGTGAACCGGGTGTTGTCGTGGGTGGTGATCGGCCTGGCGCTGGCGACCAGTTCGCCGCTGCTGGACCCCTACCGCCTGGTCGTCGGCGACCAACTGCAGCGCCTGGCCGATGGCCGCACCAGCGCCGCGCAACTGGACCTGGCCTACCTGCGCTTCGACAGCGGCCGCCGTGGCTATCGGGCGGTACAGGCGCTGCGCGAGGTGCCCGCGTTCGCCGACGATCCGGTGCAGCGCGAGCGCCTGCAGCAGGTGCTGCAGCGCCAGCAGCGCTGGGGCGGCGACAACGAGGATGCGCCGCGCAGCACCGATCCGCTGCAGGTGCGCCAACGCATCGTGCCGGCCGCCGGCAGCGCCGAGCCCGACGCCGCCTGGTGGCAGGCGCTGCTGGCCGGCAAGATCGAGGACGGCAATTGCCGGCGCGAGGGCGCGCAGTGCGTGGCGCTGCGCCGCGACCTGGATGGCGATGGCCACGACGACGTGCTGCTGTGCAATGCCAGCGCCGGCTACGGCGTCGAATGCCGGATCCACACCGACCCGGGCAGCGGCTGGCGCGACGTGGCGCGGACGCATTTCTTCCCGCGTCGTGGCGACAACGCCGAGGCGCTGTACCAGGCACTGCGCGACGGCAAGCTGCAGGTGCTGCCGCGGCGCTGGCCCGACCTGCAACTGCCCGGCACCCAGCGGACCGAGCTGTACCCCGCCGACCCCAACGACCAGATCGACTGACGGACACCCGCCGCATGAGCAGCTACTGCGATATCGCCCCCGGGCACCCGGTGCACGGCCACTACCACGACCACGAGTACGGCGTGCCGCAACGCGCCGAAGCCGACCTGTTCGAACGGCTGGTGCTGGAGATCAACCAGGCCGGGCTGAGCTGGGAGCTGATGCTGAAGAAGCGCGCCGGCTTCCGCTCCGCCTACGCCGGGTTCGACGTGGACACGGTGGCGGCCTTCGACGAGGCCGACGTGCTGCGCCTGCTCGGCGATGCCGGGATCATCCGCAACCGGCTCAAGGTGCAGGCGGCGATCCACAACGCGCAGGTGATCCAGCGCCTGCGGGCCAGCCACGGCAGCTTCGCCGCCTGGCTGGACGCGCAGCATCCGCGCAGCAAGGCCGAGTGGATCAAGCTGTTCAAGCGCACCTTCCGCTTCACCGGTGGCGAGATCACCGGCGAGTTCCTGATGAGCCTGGGCTACCTGCCCGGCGCGCACCGCGAAAACTGCCCGGCGTTCGCGCGCATCGCGCAGCTGGATCCGCCGTGGATGCGCAGCGCATGAACGGCGCCGCAGCGCCTGCTGCGCCTGTGCGCTTCGCCGCCGCACCACGGTGGATGCCACGGATACGGCCGACATCGTGGGCGACGGCGGCGCTGCTCGCACTGGCCGCATGCCCGGCGCCCGCGCATGCGGCCGCCCCCGGGACGGCGACGCTGCCGCAGGTACTCGAGCAGCTGCGCCGCGAGATCGAGGCCGAACCGGCCAGCAACCCCACGCCGATCGACACGGTGCTACAGCGCCATGAGGACACCACTGGCGTGAGCTTCGACCTCGCCGCAGCGGGTGCCGCAGCCGCGCCACTCGTGCAACCGGCCGGCGTCACCGCAGACGAATGGCAAGCGGTGCGCACATACCTGGGTGACGCCGGCACCGTGCAGGACGACGTTTCCGAAAACGGCGACGACCACTACACCCTGCTCGATCTGGACGAAGACGGGCAACGCGATCTGGTGATCACATCCTATGTCGGCGGCACTGGCCTGTTCACCGAGATCACGGTGCTGCGCCGCGACCCCGTACACGGCTTCCTTGCCCTGCCCAACACCGCACCCGACACAGCGCCGGCGACAGGCACCTTCAGCATCAACGGCCGCGGCAGCGATCAGACCCTGTACTGGCTGCGCATCGACGGCCGCAGCTATGCCGCCTATCGCGACGGCGACTACTTCCAGGACACGCTGACGCTGTCGCGCCCGCTATCACCGCTGCAGCAAGAGCACAGCAGCTCCCGCGTGCTGCAGGTGCGCTACCGCTATCGGCATACGCTGGCGCCTGCGCCAGATACTGCGAACGCCACGACCGAGGAGCAGGACGCCGCACGCTGGCTGACGCAGCACCCGCAACTGCGCGCGGTCGCGGACCGGGAGTTGCAGCGCATCGGTTTCGACGCACAGGGCCGGCAACGCCGACCGAACCCGGACGCGCGCTGCCCGGTTCCAGCAGCGACCAGCGACCCCGAAGAACGCGCGCAATGGCCGTGGCACGGGCCCGGTCACTATACGTTCGACTACGTCGCCGACATACGCCTGCGGCACGGATCGGATTGCTACAGCGCCAGCATCGTCGCCTTCCGCAGCAGCAACCTGACCTCCTACGCTGCCTGCTGTGCGCTGTGGCTGTACGCCGCGCCCGGCGAGCAGGCGGTGACCTTGCCGCTGCTGTCCAAGCGCGAGCGCAGCAGCGTCAGGCTGACCGCGGCGGCACCGCCCGCGCAGTGAACGTGGGCGGATCACCGCGGATCGGTCGCCACCGGCTCGCGCGCGATGCAACGGAAATGCGCCCCCGCTGGGTCACGCCGGAAACGGCGGCGTTGGCACGCGAGCACGGATAGTGCGGGGGGGCAGCCCCATACCGCCGGCAAGTGGTTGGCGTTGAAGGAATCTGAGCGCCGGCGTCCTCTACCGCTCGCGCACGG
>NZ_AQOJ01000541.1:0-829 GCF_000364685.1 Xanthomonas sp. SHU 166 | reverse complement strand
GCGTGGCGGTCGGCATCACCCCGCCAGCCGCGCCTGCCAGAACGGCGCCTGCGCCCAACGCCGCTCGCGCGCGTACAGCGCCCCGCGTTCGCGCAGGTAGGCGCGGAAGCGCGCGAACACGCCCTCCTGGTACGCCGCCAGCGGTGCCGGGCCGGCACCCTGCAGATGCGCTGCCAGTGCGTGCGCGGCGGCCTCGCCGTCCTGCAGGGCCTTGACGATGCCGTGCGCGGTCAGCGGATCGTAGGCGCTGGCCGCGTCGCCCACTGCCAACCAGTCGACGCCCACCACGCGGCTGAGAATCGCCGACGGCCCCAGTGCGGCGATCAGGCCATCGGCCTCCGGCGCGCGGGCCGCGCCCTGCGCCAACCATTGCGCGACGTGCCGGGTCGTTCGCGCCGCTGCCAGCCACACGTCGCGGTCCAGGTACTGCCGTTGCCGGCGCGGCTCCAGCGCCAGGGCCAGCATCAAGCGCTCATGCGGCAACTTCGCCGCATACCACCAGCCGTCGGCGCAGGCCTCCAGCAAGGCCTGCGACGGAATCGCCTCGGCCCGCTCCAGCGCGAACACACCGGCGACGAAGGCCAGGCAATCCACCTCGTTGCGGGCAACGCCCAGCCGCCGCACCGCCGCGGCGGCGATGCCGCTGGCGTCCACCAGGAACCCGGCGCGCAGCCGGCGCACGCCGCCCTGCTCTTCGTGCAGTTCCAGCACGTGATCGCCATCGGCGGCGCGGCCGACCGCGCCCAGACGCAGGCCGCGCAGCAGCGTGCCGCCCTGCGCCGGCACCGCCGCGGCCAGCATCGCGTCGAAGGCGGCGCGGTCCACGTGC
>NZ_AQOJ01000540.1:0-2145 GCF_000364685.1 Xanthomonas sp. SHU 166 | reverse complement strand
TGGTCGCCCAGCGCGTCCAGCGCGGCCGCGGCGTCGGCCAGGTCCACGGCGGTGCCGGCCGCGGCACGCAGCGCGCGCAGTTCGGCGCCGTCGCGGACGGGATCCAGCGCAGCGATGCGGAAACCGGGGCCGGGCATGGTCGGATCAGGCCGCGTCGGCGTCCTCGTCGGTGGCGTCCTCGGCCTCCAGCGGCTGGTAGAAGCCGCCTTCGATCAGCTCCAGCAGGGTCTGCCTGCCGGCTGCCGACAGCGCCGCGTAGTCGGTGCCGTCGATGTGTTCGGCCGCGGCCAGGCGTTTGGCGTCCTTGACCGGCAGCGCGAACTCCTGGCCGCTGCAGAACAGCATGGCGCCGCGGCTGGCACGCCGCCACGCCGGCCGCGCCCAGGGATGCCGCTGCAGGACCAGGCCCTGTTCCAGCGCGGCGGCGATCTCTTCCGCCGGGGGCAGGCCGGCCGGCGGCAGGATGTCGCCGGCGGCACGGTAGGTGGTGATGAAGCGGCCGAACCAGGCACCCAGCTTGTCCGGGTCGTTCATGCGCAGGGCGTTCAGCGCCTCGACCACGCGGCCCATCGCCGCCGCGTCGATCTCGTACGGATCGGCCGGCGCCTGCAGGTCTTCGTCGTGGTAGCGCAATGCCTCGTCGGCGCCGTCGATCAGGGTGTCCAGGTAATCGGCGATCAGCTCGGCCGAGGACGGTGCGCGCATGCCCACCGAGAAGGTCAGGCAGGCGTCCTCGGCGACGCCGTGGTGCGGCACCAGCGGCGGCAGGTACAGCATGTCGCCCGGTCCCAGCACCCAGTCGTGGGTCGGGTCGAACTGGCGCAGCAGTTTCAGCTCCACGTCGTCGCGGAAGTCGGTCGGCGGCGCCGGGCGGCCCAGCGCGACGCTGGCGTCGATCTGCCAGCGGCGATGGCCGTGGGCCTGCAGCAGGAACACGTCGTAGTGGTCCACGTGCGCGCCGACCGAGCCGCCGCGCGCGGCGAAGCTGACCATCACGTCGTCCACCCGCCAGCGTGGCAGGAAGCGGAACTGCTCGAGCAGGGCGCGGATGTCCGGGTCCCACTTGTCCACGTCCTGCACCAGCAGGGTCCAGTCGTGGTCGGGCATGCCCGGGAATTCGTGCTCCTGGAACGGGCCGCTGCGCACGCGCCAGCGGTCGTTGGCGCGGTCGTGCTCGATCAGCCGCGACAGCGCCGCTTCCTCGCAGGCCAGGCCGGCCAGGTCGCCCGGCTCGATCGGCGAAACGAAGCCGGGGAAGGCGTTGCGGATCAGCAACGGGCGCTTGTGCCAGTAGTCGCGCAGGAAGGTCGCGGCGGGCATGCCCAGCGGTTGCCCGGGGCGGGCGTGGAGTTCGAAGGCGAGAGCGGCGGTCTTGCGGGCAGCCATGTGCGGTGGGTCCTTGCGACGCGGAAGGTAAAGGGCAGGCGCAGCGGCGCCGGCGGACCCCGCCATTGTCCGCCGGTTTGGCGCGTGGGGCCATCGCGCTGGCCTTCGTGTGCGCCGCTGTGCGCGGATGGACGGCCGCGCGGAGGCCCTGGCGGTGTGTCGCGACCGCGCAACGTGGGTGACCCCGTGCGCGCAGGCCAGGGGCGGCGCCAGGCGCATCCGGGTTGGGCGATGACGGCGACGCCGCGGGGTAGGTCAGGGCAGTGGGGGCGCAGTGACGCTCGCGCTATTGGACGAGGATGCGGTTGTCGCGGCCGCCGTCGTCGACCTGGGCGCTGCCGCTGCGCTGGACGATGGCATTGCCGTTGCCCTGCAG
Source organism: Xanthomonas sp. SHU 166 (assembly GCF_000364685.1). Taxonomy (NCBI): domain Bacteria; kingdom Pseudomonadati; phylum Pseudomonadota; class Gammaproteobacteria; order Lysobacterales; family Lysobacteraceae; genus Xanthomonas; species Xanthomonas sp. SHU 166. The sequence goes on along the minus strand of NZ_AQOJ01000540.1, from coordinate 383 downwards.
GGCGATGGTGTCGATCTCGCTGGCCTGCAACTGGTTCTGGTCGCCGGACACGTCCAGTGTCGCGATGCGCGCCATCTGCAGCCGGCCATGGCGGCCGAACAATGCGACCTGCCCGGCATCGCCGCGCATCGCGATCTGGGCGTTGTCGCCGAGCACGCGCAGGGTGTCGGCCCGCTCGATCTGCAGGTTGCCGTTGCGGCCGAACAGGCTGACGGTGGCGCAGTGCCCGTGCAGCACCAGGGTGGCGTCGCGGCCGACGATGTTCAGGTCGCGACCGTCGCAATCGATGTCGCCGCTGGCCGAGGCGGCCATGCGGATCGGCGCCTCGGCGTCGCGCTCGTCGCCATCGGCGATGTCGCCGGCCGACGGCGCCGCCGCGATCG
>NZ_AQOJ01000539.1:0-1901 GCF_000364685.1 Xanthomonas sp. SHU 166 | reverse complement strand
TGCAGGCCGGCCTGCGCGCCGCGCAACTGGTCGATGCCGGTCGCACCGGCGAGTTGTGGGACGGCGCCTCGGCGGTGGCGAAGAAGGTGGTGACGCGCGCGGTGTTCGTGCGCGAGATCGACGCCGCGCGCGCGCGGCTGGGTACGCTGCTCGGCCGCGGCGTCGCCAGCGTGGCGCGGGTGCAGTACGCCGCCGGCTCGCAGGTGCCGCCGGGCACCTACGTCAACATCAGTTTCCCCAGCCGCTTCGCCAATGCGCCGCAGCCGGTGCGCGAGCTGGTGTCGTTGCGGCTGGACGAGGACAAGACCTGGCGCCTGGTCGGCTATCACGTGGCCATGCCCGATTGAGCGGCATGCTGCGCGCCGTCTTCCTTCCCTCCGAGGCTCCGATGCCCATCGAAATCCGCATGCTGGCCTGGGCGATCCTGCTCGGGATCGCGCAACTGCTGCTCGCCTCCGCCTTCGTCACCGCGCAGCGCGGGCTGAAGTGGAACGCCGGCGCGCGCGATGCGCCGCAACCGCCGCCGGCCGGCGTGGCCGGGCGCCTGGACCGCGCGCTGCGCAACTTCCTGGAAACCTTCCCGTTCTTCGCCGCCGCGGCGGTGGCGGTGGCGGCACTGGGCAAGGGCGATGCGCACACCGCGCTGTCGGCGCAGATTTACCTGTGGGCGCGGGTGGCGTACGTGCCGCTGTACGCGGCGGGCGTGCCGTACGTGCGCAGCCTGGTGTGGGTGGTGTCGCTGTGGGCGATCCTGCAGCTGGTGTGGGCGCTGTTCTGAGCCCCGCGGGCTGCGACCGATCGTCGCAGCGCTGATCCAGATCAAGGACGCGGTGCGCGGCGGTCGTATCCTGGCCGGGTCCGATCACGGAGTCGCCGCATGCAAGTGGATATCGCCATCGTCGGGGCCGGCCCAGCCGGCCTGTGCTTCGCCCGCTCGCTGGCCGGCAGCGGCCTGTCGCTGGCGCTGATCGAGCCGCAGCCGCGCGCGGCGCTGGCCGAGGCCGCCTTCGACGGCCGCGAAATCGCCCTGACCCATGCCTCGCGGGCGTTGCTGGATCAGTTGGACCTGTGGCCGCGGATCGACCCGCAGGCGATCGCGCCGCTGCGCGATGCGCGGGTGATGAACGGTTCCTCGCCGTTCGCACTGACCTTCGCGGCGGGCGAGGGCGGCCGTGGCGATCTCGGCTGGCTGGTGCCCAATCACCTGATCCGCCGCGCGGCGTTCGCCGCGGTGCAGGACCAGCCCGGTCTGACCTTGCTCGATGGTGTCTCGGTGCAGGCATTGCGCCGCGACGCGCGCCAGGCGCAGGTGCAGCTCTCCGACGGGTGCAGCGTGGCGGCGCGGCTGGTGGTCGCCGCCGACAGCCGCTTCTCCAGTACCCGGCGCATGAGCGGGATCGGCGCGCAGTTGCGCGATTTCGGCCGCACCATGCTGGTGTGTCGGGTGCGCCACGAGCGCCCGCACCATCAGACCGCCTGGGAGTGGTTCGGTTACGGCCGCACCATGGCGCTGCTGCCGCTGCACGGCAACGAGGCCTCGGCAGTGCTGACCCTGCCGCCGGAACGCGCGCAGGCGCTGCTGCAGATGGACGAGGCGGCGTTGGGGGCGGAGATCAGTACCTGCTTCGAGCATCGCCTGGGCGCGATGACGCCACTGGTGCGGCCGCAGGCGTATCCGTTGGTGGCCGTCTATGCGCAGCGCTTCGTCGCCGAGCGCTATGCCTTGATCGGCGACGCCGCGGTGGGCATGCATCCGGTGACCGCGCATGGGTTCAACTTCGGCCTGCAGAGCCAGGCGCGGCTGGCGCGTGCGCTGCACGACGCGGTCGCGCGCGGCGGCGACATCGCCGCGCCGGCCTTGCTGGCCGGTTACCAGCGCGGGCACCGCCTGGCCACGCGGC
>NZ_AQOJ01000538.1:0-1165 GCF_000364685.1 Xanthomonas sp. SHU 166 | reverse complement strand
CTGGGCTGCGGTCGCCGTGGCCACGCTGGTCGCTGGCCTGGTGCTGGGCGGCAGCGTGCGTTCGGCGCAGCAAACGTCCGCTGCCGCGCAGCGCGAACTGGACCTGGCCCGCACCGGTCTGCAGGCGCTGGCGCAGGGCGAACTGGAGCGCGTGGACGCGACCGCCGGCGGCAGCGAGATCGGCCAGGCCCTGCTCGCCGCGCAGCGGCCGCTGCGGCAGTTGCAGGCCGACGTCGCGCACATGACCCGCGCGCACGCCGCCGGCGACTGCGACGTGATGCTGGATGCCGCGCAGTCCAGCGGCGCCTATCGGGCCGTGGCCGGCGACATCAACCAACTGGTCGGCGCTCATATCGGCGTCTGCAAGCAGGCGATCGATTGCGTGGGCGAGTTCGGCCGCGGCAACTTCGCCGCGCCGCTGGCCGCGTTCCCGGACAAGAAGGCCTACATCAACGACACCATCGAGCAGGTGCGGCGCAACATGCTCGGCCTGATCGCCGAAATGCGCCGCGTCGCCGAGGAGCACGAGGCCGGCGAGATCGACGCCAGCATCGACAGCGCGCACTTCCAGGGCGACTTCCGCAGCATGGCCGACGGCATCAACCGCATGGTCGGCAGCCACATCGCGGTCAAGAAGCAGGCGATGGGCGTGGTCGCCGAGTTCGGCCGCGGCAATTTCGACGCGCCGATGCCGCAGTTGCCGGGCAAGAAGGCCTTCATCAACGAGATCATCGAACAGACCCGCGGCAATCTGCGCAGTGTCGGCGACGTGATCAAGGTGATGGGCGCGATGGCCGAGGGCGACCTCAGCCGCCAGGTGCAGGGTCACTACGAAGGCGCCTTCGCCGACATGCAGCGCTACGTCAACGCCACCATCGACAAGCTCACCAGCATCGTCAACGAGGTCAACGGCAACGCCGTCACCCTGGCCAGCGCCGCCGAGGAACTGTCCTCCACCGCGCAGTCGCTGAGCCAGGCGGCCAGCGAACAGGCCGCCGGCGTGGAGGAGACCAGCGCCTCGCTGGAGCAGATGACCGGCTCCATCGCGCAGAACGCGGAGAACGCCAAGATCACCGACGGCATGGCCGCCAAGGCCTCGCGCGAGGCCGCCGAAAGCGGCGAGGCGGTCCGCGCCACCGTCTCGGCGATGAAGGAGATCGCACGC
>NZ_AQOJ01000537.1:0-1642 GCF_000364685.1 Xanthomonas sp. SHU 166 | reverse complement strand
GCAAGCTGGCCGAGCGCAGCCAGGTCGCCGCGCACGAGATCGGCGACGTCGCCAGCACCAGCGTGAACCTGGCCGAGACCGCCGGGCGTCTGCTCGGCGAGATGGAACCGTCGATCCGCCGCACCTCCGACCTGGTGCAGGAGATCACCGCCGCCTCCGAAGAGCAGAGCTCCGGCGTCGGCCAGATCAACACCGCGGTGGTGCAGCTCAGCCAGACAACACAGCAATCCGCTGCCAACGCTGAAGAATTGGCCGCCACGGCCGAAGAAGTAAGCAGCCAGGCCGAACAGTTGCAAACGCTCATGAGCTTCTTCACCACCGGCGCCACGCCCACCCCGGCACCGGCCCCGCAGCCGCGGCGGCTGCCGACGCCGATGCAACGCGGGCCACGCGCGCGCAGCTTCGGCGGGCCTGCCGCCACGGCGCAGGCCGCACGCCTGGAAGAAGCCGCGTTCGTCTCGTTCTGATCCATCTCCGCACCGGCCCGGCAGGCCGGTGCCTCTCTATCCCGCACAGGTACCACGGCATGTCCAACTCCCTTTCGCTGTCCTCCAAGCTGTGGAGCGGCTCGGCCATCGCCATCGTGCTGCCATTGGCCGCCGCCGTGTGCGGGTTCGCCCTCGGCCTGCCCGCCGGGCAGACCCTGGCGCTGGGCATCGGCGCCACGGTGCTCGCCGCCGCGGTACTGGCTTTTACCGTCCACGCCACCACCCGCTCGCTGCGGATCGCCACCACCACCCTGGGGCGCTTCGCCACCGGCAACTTCGAGGTGGTGATGCCGACGGTGCGCAACGACCAGGCCTGCGAGGTGCTGCTGGCACTGCGCCAGGTGCAGACCGGCATGCGTCAGATCAACGACGAGATCGTGCGCATGTCGCGCGAGCACGATGCCGGCGACATCGACGTGGTGATCGAGAGCCATCGCTTCGAGGGCGAGTTCAAGGTCATCGCCGAAGGCGTCAACCGCATGGTCGGCGATCACATCGCCACCAAGAAGAAGGCGATGGCCTGCATCGCCGAATTCGGCCGCGGCAACTTCGACGCGCCGCTGGAAGCCCTCCCGGGCAAGAAGGCGTTCATCAACGACACGATCGAGCAGGTGCGTTCCAACCTGCGCGCGCTGATCCGCGACACCAGCCTGCTGGTCGACGCCGCCGCGGCCGGCCGTCTGGACGTGCGTGCCGACGGCAGCCTGCACCATGGCGACTTCCGCCGCATCGTCGACGGCGTCAACCTGACCCTGGACACGGTGATCGGCCCGCTGAACGAAGCCCGCGCCGTGCTCAAGGCCATCGAAGCCGGCGACCTGACCCGGCTGGCGGACGTGCAGTGCCAGGGCCAGCTGAAGGAACTGTGCGACAGCATCAATGCCACCGTCGCGCGCCTGGCGCAGGTGGTCGGCGAGGTCAACATCAACGCCGACGCCCTGGCCAGCGCCTCCGAGCAGGTCAGCGCCACGGCGCAGTCGCTGAGCCAGGCGGCCAGCGAACAGGCCGCCGGCGTGGAAGAGACCAGCGCCTCGCTGGAGCAGATGACCGCCTCCATCGCGCAGAACACCGAGAACGCCAAGGTCACCGACGGCATGGCCGCCAAGGCCGCACGCGAAGCCAACGAAGGCGGCGATGCGGTGCGCTCGACGGTG
>NZ_AQOJ01000536.1:0-1809 GCF_000364685.1 Xanthomonas sp. SHU 166 | reverse complement strand
AGCTGGCCGAGCGCAGCCAGGTGGCCGCGCAGGAAATCGGCCAGGTCGCCGAGTCCAGCGTGGAGCTGGCCGAGAACGCCGGCAAGCTGCTGGAGCAGATGGTGCCGTCGATCCGCCGCACCTCCGACCTGGTGCAGGAGATCACCGCCGCCTCCGAGGAACAGACCTCCGGCGTCGGCCAGATCAACGCCGCGGTCGGCCAGCTCAACCAGACCACCCAGCAGGCCGCGGCCAACTCCGAGGAGCTGGCCGCCACGGCCGAGGAAATGAGCGGGCAGGCCGAGCAGTTGCAGCAGTTGATGAGTTTCTTCCGTACCAACCAGGTCCTGGCGCCGCGGCGTCCGAAGACAGTCACCGCCGGTCCGTCCCGCAGGGCGGCGCCGGCGCGCAAGCGTGGGTTCGGCGAGGTCGGCCTGGCACTGGTGTCGGGGCCGGACGAAGCCCATTTCGATACGTTCTGACATCCACTTTCACGACATCACATCCAGGGGGATCACGATGTTCCAGCACATGAAGATCGGCACACGCATCGGCATCGGCTTCGGCCTGGTGTTGCTGCTGCTGTTGGGGACCGGCATTTTCGCCACGATGCAAATGGCCCGAATCAACGGCTCGTCCACGGAGCTTGCCGGCAACTGGATGCCCAGCGTACGCAACGTCGAGGAAATGAGCGCCAACTTCAACAAGTTGCGCTTGTTCGAACTGCAACGGGTCATCGCCACCGATCCGGCCGAGCGGCAGGACTACGACACGCGCATGATCAAGACCCTCGAGGCCTTCGAGAACAACAAGAAGGCCTACGTCCCGCTGATCTCCTCGCCGGAGGAGCAGGCGCTGTACGAGGATTTCGCGAAGAACTTCGACCGCTACACCGAGCTGCACAAGCAATTGCTGGCGCTGGCGGCGCAGGGCAAGACAGAGGAGTCGATGACCGCACTGAACGGCGAGCAGCGGCAGATCTTCCGCAGCACCGCCGACGCGATCGACAAGCTGGTGGACCTGAACGTCAAGGGCGGCCAGGACGCCAGCGACCGCGGCGACGAACTCTATGCGTCCGCGCGCTCGCTGATCATCGCGACCATCGTGGCGGCGATGCTGCTGGGCGCGGTCGTGGCGTTCTTCATCGTGCGCATCCTCACCCGCCTGCTGGGCGGCGAGCCGGCCTATGTGGCCGAGATCGCCAACAAGGTGGCGCAGGGCGACCTCAACCTGGAGGTGGCGGTGCGCGCCAACGACAGCGGCAGCGCGCTGTATGCGATGCGGAGCATGGTCGAGCGGCTGAAGCTGGTGATCGACGGCCAGCGCCGTGTGGTCGCGGCCGCCAACCGCGGCGACTTCTCCGAGCGGATCGCGCTGGATGGCCTGGCGGGGTTCCAGCGTGAGATGGGCCAGGGACTGAACGATCTGGCGACCACGACCGGCGGCAGCATCCAGGACGTGGTGCGGGTGATGGGCGGCCTGGCCGAGGGCGACCTGACCCAGAGCATCGACAAGCACTACGACGGCGCCTACGCCGAGATGAAGAACTACATCAACGACACCATCGCCCGCCTGTCGCAGGTGGTCAGCGAGGTCAACGGCAATGCCGAATCGCTGGCCAGCGCGTCGGAAGAGGTCAGCGCCACCGCGCAGTCGCTGAGCCAGGCGGCCAGCGAGCAGGCCGCCGGCGTGGAGGAGACCAGCGCCTCGCTGGAGCAGATGACCGCGTCGATCTCGCAGAACACCGAAAACGCCAAGATCACCGACGGCATGGCCAGCAAGGCCTCCAGCCAGGCGCTGGACGGCGGCGAATCGGTGCGGGCGACCGTG
>NZ_AQOJ01000535.1:0-15374 GCF_000364685.1 Xanthomonas sp. SHU 166 | reverse complement strand
GCGAGCACGGCAAGGGCTTTGCGGTGGTCGCCGCGGAAGTGCGCAAGCTGGCCGAACGCAGCCAGATCGCGGCGCAGGAGATCGGCGACGTCGCCAGCTCCAGCGTGGAACTGGCCGAGAACGCCGGCAAGCTGCTGGACGAGATGGTGCCGTCGATCAAGCGCACCTCCGACCTGGTGCAGGAGATCACCGCCGCCTCCGAGGAACAGACCTCCGGCGTCGGCCAGATCAACGCCGCGGTCGGCCAGCTCAACCAGACCACCCAGCAGGCCGCGTCCAACTCCGAGGAGCTGGCCGCTACGGCCGAAGAGATGAGCGCGCAGGCCGAACAGCTGCAGCAGCTGATGAGCTTCTTCAAGGTGCAGGGCGCCCCGCCGGCCAGGACCGCGGCGCGACGTCCCGGCGCCGGGCGCGGCCGCAACGGGCAGGCCGGTCCCAAGCCGATCGCGCGCGTCGCCAACGGCCAGCTGGTCCTGGCGGATTCGCTCGACGAAGCCCACTTCGAAACCTTCTGAGACATGGCCATGAACGCTCCCGCTTCGCTCTCACCCTCCGACGCCGGCGACCTGGCCACGGACCAGTTCCTGACCTTCCTGCTCGGCAAGGAAATGTTCGGCGTCGGCATCCTCGGCATCAAGGAGATCATCGAGTACCGCACGCCGACCGACGTGCCGATGATGCCGCCCGCGTTGCGCGGGGTGATCAACCTGCGTGGCGCCGTGGTGCCGGTGGTTGACCTGCAGCAACGCTTCGGCCGCGCGCCCAGCGAGATCAGCAAGCGCACCTGCATCGTCATCATCGAGGTGGCCAGCGGCGAGGAACGCCAGGTGCTGGGCCTGCTGGTGGATGCGGTCAGCGAGGTGCTGGAGATCGCCACCGCCGACATCGCGCCGCCGCCGGCCTTCGGGACCGGCATCCGCCGCGATTTCATCCACGGCATGGGCAAGGTCGGCGAGCGCTTCGTGATCCTGCTCGCCGCCGATGCGGTGCTGGCGCCCCAGGAGTTCGCCAGCATGACCGCGCTCGACGCCCACCTGGAAGAAGGCATCGCCGCCTGAGCGGCCGTTGCCACTTAGCGCCCCGCCCTTTCCTCGAAACGGATTTCGCATGCCCACGTCCCCCGACACCGCCGCCCTGCACCACTTCGGCACGGTCCTGGTGGTCGACGACAGCCAGGTCCAGCGCGAACATGCGCTGGCCCTGTGCCAGCGCATGGGGGCGGTGGCGGTGGAAGGCGCGGCCGACGGCCATGCCGCGCTGGCACGGGTGACCCAGGGGCCGCCGCTGGGGCTGTTGATCGTGGATCTGGAAATGCCCGGCATGGACGGCGTGCAGTTGCTCGACGCACTGGCCCGCTGCAGCGTGCGCGCGCCGATCGTGGTCGCCTCGCAGCGCGGCGCGGCCCTGATCGACTCGGTGCTGCAGGTCGGGCGCAGCAACGGCCTGCAGGTGCTGGCGGGGCTGGAGAAACCGCTGCGCGCCGCCCAGCTCGCGGCCGCGGTGCGCGCCCACGCGCCGAGCGCACCGGCACCACGTGACGACGCCGAGGCGCCCGGCGAGGCGACCATGGCGGCGATGCTGCGCGAGGCACTGCAACGCGGCGAGATCGAGGTGGCCTATCAGCCCAAGGTGGACATGCGCAGCGGCCGGGTCGGCGGCGTGGAAGCGCTGGCGCGCTGGCGGCATCCCAGTGCCGGGCCGATCGCGCCGGACCGCTTCATCGCCGTGGCCGAGCGCGAAGGCCTGATCCACGCGCTCACCGCCTGCGTCGCCGACCAGGCGATGGCACGGCTGGCGGCGTGGAAACAGGACGGGTTCCAGCTGACCCTGGCGTTGAACCTGTCGCCGAGCATGCTGCAGGACCCGAACCTGCTCGACGAACTGCTCGGGCTGCTGCGCCAGCATGGGTTGGCGCCGTCGGACCTGGTGCTGGAAATCACCGAAAGCTCGCTGGTCTGCGGCAGCGCACTGGGCATGCTGGCACGGCTGCGGCTGCAGGGCTTCGGCCTGTCGCTGGACGACTACGGCACCGGCTTCTCCTCGCTGCAGCAGCTCACCCGCATCCCCTTCACCGAACTGAAGATCGACCGCATCTTCGTCCACGACGCGCACCGCAGCCGCAACCTGCGCACGGTCCTCGAATCGGCGCTGGGCATGGCCCAGCGGCTGGGCCTGAGCACCGTCGCCGAGGGCATCGAAACGGTGGAGGACTGGACCCTGCTGCAGGAGCTGGGCTGCGACTTCGGCCAGGGCTACCTGCTGGCGCGCCCGCTGGGGGGCGGCGCGCTGCACGCCTGGCTGCTGGAGCACCAGCGCCTGCTGCAGGAACACGGCCCCACCGGCAACGCCAGCGTCCCCGCTCCCGCCCCTCCCCACTGACCGACCGGCCATGACCATGACCAGCCACGACACCATCACCGAGCAGGAATTCGGCCGGTTCCAGCGTTTCATCTTCGACGCCGCCGGCATCACCATCTCGCCGGCCAAGAAGGCCATGCTGTGCGGGCGCCTGGGCAAGCGCCTGAAAGCGCATTCGCTGCAGACCTACACCCAGTACCTCAAGCTGCTGGAGAGCCGCGAGGGCAGCGGCGAGGTGCAAACCGCGATCGACCTGCTGACCACCAACGAAACCTATTTCTTCCGCGAACCCAAGCACTTCGACCTGCTGCGCAGCATCGCCGCCGCGCACACCGGCAGTACGCCGTTCCGTTGCTGGAGCGCGGCCAGTTCCAGCGGCGAGGAGGCCTACAGCATGGCCATGGTGCTGGACGATACCCTGCAGGGCCGCCCCTACGAGGTGGTCGGCACCGACATCAGCACGCGCGTGCTGGCCAAGGCGCGGACCGGCCATTATCCGCTGCTGCGCATCGAGCACATGCCGCCGGCCATGCTCAAGCGCTACTGCCTCAAGGGCCGCGGCGAGTACGAGGGCAGCATGCTGATCGACCGCAAGATCCGCGACCATGTGCGCTTCCTGCACGCCAACCTCAACGCGACGCTGCCCAACCTGGGCCAGTTCGACGTGGTGTTCCTGCGCAACGTGATGATCTACTTCAACGGCCAGACCAAGCGCGAAGTGGTGGCGCGGGTGCTGGGCACGCTCAAGCGCGGCGGCATCTTCTGCATCGGCCACTCCGAAAGCCTCAACGACGTCAACGGCGACGTGGTGCAGATCGCGCCGTCGGTGTACCGCAAGCCATGAACCACGACGTCCCAGGAGGGAACCCCGCATGACCACGATCAAGGCCATGGTGATCGACGATTCGGCGGTGGTGCGCCAGGTGCTGGTCGCCGTGCTCAACGACGCGCCCGGCATCGAGGTCATCGCCGCCGCGGCCGACCCGCTGCTGGCGATGGACAAGATGCGCCAGCAGTGGCCGGACGTGATCGTGCTGGACGTGGAGATGCCGAAGATGGACGGCATCACCTTCCTGCGCAAGATCATGAGCGAACGCCCCACCCCGGTGGTGATCTGCTCCACGCTCACCGAGAAGGGCGCGCGGGTGACCATGGACGCGCTGGCCGCCGGCGCGGTGGCGGTGGTGACCAAGCCCAAGCTCGGCCTCAAACAGTTCCTCACCGACTCGGCCGAGGAAATGATCGCCACGGTGAAGAGCGCCGCGCGCGCCAACGTCAAGCGCCTGTCGGCGCGGCCGGCCGTGACGCCGGCGGAGCCGGAGATCAAGCACACCGCCGACGTGATCCTGCCGGCGCAGGGCGGACGCGCGCTGTCGCAGACCACCGAGCGGGTGGTGGCGATCGGCACCTCCACCGGCGGCACCCAGGCGCTGGAGGAAGTGCTGACCGCGCTGCCGCGGGTCAGCCCCGGCATCGTCATCGTCCAGCACATGCCGGAGAAATTCACCGCCGCCTTCGCCGCGCGCCTGGACACGCTGTGCCAGATCTCGGTGAAGGAAGCGGCCAACAACGACCGCGTGGTGCCGGGACGCGCGCTGATCGCGCCGGGCGGCAAGCACATGCTGCTGCGGCGCAGCGGCGCGCAGTACTTCGTCGAAGTGCTGGACGGGCCGCCGGTGAACCGGCACCGGCCGTCGGTGGACGTGCTGTTCCGCTCCGCCGCGCGCGCCGCCGGCGGCAACGCGCTGGGCATCATCATGACCGGCATGGGCGACGACGGCGCGGTCGGCCTGCTGGAGATGCGCCAGGCCGGCGCACGCACCGTGGCCCAGGACGAACAGAGCAGCGTGGTGTTCGGCATGCCCAAGGAAGCGATCAAGCGCGGCGGCGCGGAGAAGATCCTGCCGCTCAACGCGATGGCGCGCGAGATCGGCCAGCAACTGAGCTAGCCCACCAGCCGCCGCACCACCCTGCCGCAGGAGCCGCTGCAGCCGCGACGAAGCATTCCCATGAATGTCGGTCGCGGCCGAAGCCGCTCCTGCAAACGCGGGCAGCCAAGCCCCGTCCCTGCCAGACACCTTGCCGCACGCGCAGCGGCGCAAGCAGGTTCGCGGCAAGTGGCGACGCACATGCGCCCGCAAGCCCCCCTCACCCCGAATTGATGTGCTCCTTGCAGTACAGCCGCCGATACGCACTGGGGGTCATGCCCAGGCGCTGGCGGAACACGCGGCGGAAGTAGCCGCTGTCGCTGAAGCCGGCGCGCTGCGCCACGTCGTCCACCGCGCAGGTGTTGACCAGCAACAGCTTCTCGGCGAAGGCGATGCGCTGGCGGTGGATCGCCTCGGTCAGCGTGGTGCCGAAGCTGCGCCGGTAGATGCGGCCCAGATAATCCGGATTGCAGTGCAGTTGCGCCGCCAGCGACGAGGCGGTGAGCGCGGTGTGGAACTGGGTGCCGATCAGTTGCTTGGCACGGTACGCCAGCGCCACCCCGGCGCGTTCGGAATCGTGCGGATCCGGCCAGGCGCCGGCCACGCATTGCAGCATCGACAGCACGATCGGCTCCAGCATCGGCAGCGTGCGCCGTTCCTCCTGCTCGGCCAGGAACCAGCGGAACAGGCCGACGAAGCGATCCGGATCGCGGATCGCAGTGCGCTGCGGCATCGACAGCGCCACCGCGTTGTCCGCCTGCGCCGCGCCCGGTTCCAGTTCGAAATGCACCCAATAGAACCGCAGGTCGTCCGGGAACTGGCCCAGGCCGGCGTGCGCGCGGCCGGGCCACAGCAACAGCGTCTCGCCGGGGCCGACGTGGAAGTCGTTGTCCTGTTCGCGAATCGAGAGGATGCCGCGCTCGACGAAGATCAGCTCGTAGGACTGGATCACCCGCGCCGGATGCGCACCCACGCCGCGGGAAATGAACAGGCCTCCGTTCTGGACCCGGATCGGATAGGCGACGGCGAATTCGAGCATGTCGGAAACGTCTCCCCTTGCCTGCGCGACGCTGCACTGCAGCATTCGAATGAACGATGCCGCGCGAGGACGCCGCGGCCGCTGTGGTCGGAATCGTACCGGTTTTATACCGCACAGACTCTTGTCGCGGGTGCGCCGCCATGCCACTTTGCGCTGGCGCCGGACCGGGCGCGCCAGGAGCCGTTACGTTGACCGCGACCGCCATCGGCCACGCCACCGCAGACGCCGCGCCGGCCGCGACCACGCCGCGTCTGTCGCGCCTGGAGAAGTTCGGCTACGGCCTCGGCGATGCCGGCGGCACGGTGGTCACCTGCCTGATCGCCAACTTCCTCACCTTCTTCTACACCGACGTGTTCGGCCTGACCCCGGCGCTGGTCGGCACCCTGTTCACCGTGCTGCGCGTGGCCGACGCGGTGTCCGATCCGGTGATGGGCCTGATCGCCGATCGCACCCGCAGCCGCTGGGGCCGGTTCCGCGCCTGGCAACTGTGGGTCGCCGTGCCGATCGGCATCGCCTGCGTGCTGACCTTCAGCGCACCGCAGCTGAGCGCCGGCGCCAAGATCGCCTACGCCTTCGCCAGCTACTTCCTGCTGTCGCTGTGCTACACCGCGATCAACGTGCCCTACTGCGCGCTGATCAACAGCATGACCGGCGACCACCGCGACGTGGTCTCGGCGCAATCCTGGCGCTTCGTGCTGTGCGGCATCGCCGGCTTCCTGGTGTCGGTCGGGCTGCCGTGGCTGGTGCGGGAACTGGGCAACGGCGACGCCGCGCGCGGCTACCAGCTCGGCGTGGGCGTGCTGGCGGTGCTGGCGGTGGCGATGTTCCTGTGCTGCTTCTTCGCCGTGCGCGAACGCGTGCCGGTCAGCCTGCTCGGCGGCGCCGGCATCGGCGCACATCTGCGTGGCCTGCTGCAGAACGACCAGTTGCGGCTGGTGCTGCTGATGTCGTTCCTGCTGATCAACGTCTACAACATCCGCGGCGGCGCCTATCTGTACTTCATCACCTACGTGCTCGGCGGCAGCAGCGGCTACGCCTCGCTGTTCTTCGCGATGGTGGCGCTGGCCACGGTACTCGGCGCGATCGTGGTCAACGCGCTGTGCCGCCGCTTCGATCCGCTGGCGCTGTACCTGCACACCAACCTGGCGCTGGCCGCGTTCGGCGTGGCGCAGTGGTGGCTGCCGACCGGACCGGCGCAGCAGACGCTGTGGCTGGGGGTGATCTTCGTGCACTGCCTGGTGCTGGGCTTCGCGCTGCCGCTGCACTTCTCGCTGATGGCCTTCGCCGACGACTACGGCGCCTGGAAGAACCGGGTGCGTTCCTCGGGCATCAACTTCGCCTTCAACCTGTTCTGCATCAAGCTGGCCTGGGCCTCGAGCGCGGTGGTGATCAGCGCGCTGTTCGTCTACGCCGGCTACCGCGCCGGCGCCGCGCAGCAGAGCCCCGCCTCGCTGCAGGCCATCACCCTGCTGGAAACGCTGATCCCCGCCGGCCTGCACCTGCTGCTGGCCGCGGTGATCCTGCGCTGCCGGCTGCGCCGGCCGCTGCTGGCGAATATCGCCGCCGATCTGGCCGCACGCCCGGTGCACTGACCTTCCCCACTCTCCAGGATCTCCGCTCCATGCCGCCTTCGCCCGTGCCGTCCCCGGAACTGCCGCTCGCCCACCTGCGTATCGCCGATCCGTTCTGGCAGCGCTACCAGCGCCTGGTGCAGGAGGTGGTGCTGCCCTACCAGTGGGACGCGCTCAACGACAACGTCGCCGATGCCGAACCTAGCCATGCCATCGAGAACTTCCGCATCGCCGCCGGCCGCAGCGACGGCGCGTTCTACGGCATGGTGTTCCAGGACAGCGACGTGGCCAAATGGCTGGAAGCGGTGGCCTACCTGCTCGCACAGCATCCCGATCCGGCGCTGGAGCGCGATGCCGACGCCACCATCGAGCTGATCGGGGCCGCGCAGCAGGCCGACGGCTACCTCAACACCTACTTCACGGTGAAGGCGCCGCAGGAACGCTGGACCAACCTGGCCGAGTGCCACGAGCTGTACTGCGCCGGGCACATGATCGAGGCCGGCGTGGCCTACTTCCAGGCCACCGGCAAACGCACCCTGCTCGACATCGTGTGCCGGCTCGCCGACCACATCGACGCCACCTTCGGCCCCGGCCCCACGCAGTTGCACGGCTACCCCGGGCATCCGGAGATCGAACTGGCACTGATGCGCCTGTACGAGGCCACCGGCGAGGCGCGCTACCTGGCACTGGCGCGCTACTTCGTCGAACAACGCGGCACCACGCCGCACTACTACGACGAGGAGTACGCCAAGCGCGGCCAGACCTTCTTCTGGGGTGGGCACGGCCCGGCCTGGATGATCCAGGACAAGGCCTACAGCCAGGCGCATCTGCCGGTGGCGCTGCAGGACACCGCGGTCGGCCATGCGGTGCGCTTCGTGTACCTGTACGCCGGCGTGGCGCACCTGGCACGGCACAGCGGCGACGCCACCCTGCGCGCGGCCTGCGAGCGCCTGTGGGACAACGCCACCCAGCGACAGATGTACCTGACCGGCGCGATCGGTGCGCAGAGCTACGGCGAAGCCTTCAGCGTCGACTACGACCTGCCCAACGACACCGCCTACAACGAGAGCTGCGCCTCGATCGGGCTGATGATGTTCGCCAACCGCATGCTGCAGCTGGCGCCGGATGGCCGCTACGCCGACGTGATGGAGCGGGCGCTGTACAACACCGTGCTGGGCGGCATGGCCCTGGACGGACGGCACTTCTTCTACGTCAATCCGCTGGAAGTGCACCCGCCCACCGTGCACGGCAACCACACTTTCGATCATGTGAAGCCCGTGCGCCAGCGCTGGTTCGGCTGCGCCTGCTGCCCGCCCAACATCGCCCGCGTGCTGACCTCGCTCGGCCACTACCTCTACACCCGCCGCGACGACACGCTGTACGTGAACCTCTATGTCGGCAGCGACGCGCGGTTCGAGGTCGGCGGGCAGACCCTGACCCTGCGCCAACGCGGCGAATATCCGTGGCAGGACACGATCGCCTTCGAGGTGGAGTGCAGCGCCCCGGTGGAGGCGGCGCTGGCGCTGCGCCTGCCGGACTGGTGCCAGGCGCCGCAGCTGCGGCTCAACGGCGAGCCGGTGGCGATCGATGCGCACCGCCAGCACGGCTACTGCATGCTGCACCGGCGCTGGCAGTCCGGCGACACCTTGCAGTTGCGCCTGCCGATGCCGCCGATGCGGGTCAGCGGGCACCCGCGCGTGCGCCACCTGGCCGGCAAAGTCGCGGTGCAACGCGGGCCGCTGGTGTACTGCCTGGAGCAGGCCGACAACGGCGCCGACCTGCATCAGCTGCGCCTGCCGGCCAACGCCACGCTGCAGGCCGTACCCGGCACCGGCGCGCTCGCCGGCCAGGTGCTGCTGCAAGCCACCGGCGAACGCCTGCATGGCGACGTCGACGCCGCGGCCGCACCGCTGTACCGCTACGATGCGCCGCCGCCGACGCGGCAGCCGCAGCCCCTGACCTTCGTACCCTACTTCGCCTGGGCCAATCGCGGCGAAGGCGAAATGCGGGTGTGGGTGGACGCCAGCGACGGCTGAAGGCAACGCTGCGGAACGTCTGCTGCAGGAGCGGGATCAGCCGCGACCGGCGTTACCGGAAACGCCGGTCGCGGCTGATCCCGCAGAAGGGGACAAGCGCCGCTCCTACCGGACAAGCTGCATTCGGATGAATCCTTGCGGAAACAGGTCACCACAGCGATGCTGGCCTGCGGCGCCTCACTGGCCGCATCGCACGCGCCGCACGGCCAGCGCACGCTCTAAGCTAGGGCCATGGATGCCCTGGCCCTCGCCGCCCCGCCGTTCGCCCGCCTCGCCCTCGGCGCGCATCGCATCGCCGTGCCGAACGCCTGGCTGCTGCCGTTCGAGGTCGATGCCTTCGACAGCGACGATTTCCAGCGCCACCGCGTGCAGCAGCCGCCGTCGATCGCGCGCAGCGTGCGCAAGCGCCAGGCCGAGTACCTGGCCGGAAGGCGCGCGGCGCTCGCCGCGCTGCGGGCGGCCGGCAGCACGGCCACCGACCTTCCGATCGGCCCCGACCGCGCGCCGCTCTGGCCAGAGGGTTTCCTCGGCAGCCTCTCGCATACCGACGGCGTGGCGGTCGCCATCGCCATGCCGACGTCCGCCGCAGCCAACGGCATCGGCCTGGATATCGAACGTGTGGTGGCGGCGGACCAGCTCGAGGCGATCCGCAGCGTGGCCCTGGACGCCAGCGACTGTGACGCATTGGCTGCGCTCGCCCGCGTCCGCGGCTGGCCGTATGCGCTGACCCTGGGCTTCTCGGCGAAAGAGAGTTTCTACAAGGCCACCGCGGCGACCGTCGGCCGCTTCTTCGATTTCGACGCCTTGCGCATCGAAGGCTGCGACCCGGTCAGCGGCAGCGTGGAGACGCGGATCGCCACGCCGCTGGCGCCGGCCTTGCCGGCCGGACAAGCGCACCGTCTGCGCTGGGTGGACGTGCAGCCCGGGCTGCTGCTCACCAGCTGCGTCTGGTAAGGACAGTCCGGGGTTACGCCGTTGCCGCGCAGCTGCGGCAACGCGCGCTGCATGCAACACGCGGCGCGGCGTCGACACCGCGCTTCCGCTTGGCAGGCCGCGAGAACGCGGCGCCTGCCGAGGCATCACACACTCACAACGCGGCCAGGATCTGCTCGCGCCGGCGCGTGTACTCCGCCGCATCGATCAGCCCCTGCGCCTTCAGCTGCTCCAGCGCGCGCAGGCGCTGCTCGACCGAGTCAACAGGAGGCAACGGCGGCGCCGCCGCGGCCGGCCGGCGCCGCTGGGCGCGAATCGCCAGCCACACCACCATGCCGACCAGCAGCGGCAAGGCGAGCAAGACCAGCAGGATGAGCCAATGCCAGATACTGAATCCACCCATCGCGTTCTCCTGCCGGCCGCGTGCCGATCCTGGTGCTTACTTCGCCTTGCCCTGATTGGCCACCGCTTCGGCGGCCTTCTTGGCCGCTTCCGGGTCGCCCAGGTAGCGGTAGGACTGCACCTGCAGGCTGTCGTCCAGTTCGAACAGCAGCGGGATGCCGGTGGGGATGTTGAGTTCGAGGATTTCTTCGCGCGAGACGTCGTTCAAGTACTTGTACAGCGCGCGCAGCGAGTTGCCATGGGCGGTGACCAGCACGGTCTGCCCGGCCTTGAGCTGCGGCGCGATGGCGTCGTGCCAGTACGGCAGCACGCGCTCGAGCGTGGTCGCCAGCGACTCGGTGGCCGGCAGCGCGTTGCGGTCCAGGGTGGCATAGCGGCGGTCGTGCAGCGGATGGCCTGGATCCTCGGCATCCATCGGCGGCGGCGGGATGTCGTAGGAGCGGCGCCAGATCTTGACCTGGTCCTCGCCGTGCTTGGCCGCGGTCTCGGCCTTGTCCAGACCCTGCAGGCCGCCGTAGTGGCGCTCGTTGAGACGCCAGCTCTTGTGCACCGGCAGCCAGTCCTGGTCGAGTTCCTTCAGCGCGCCCTGCAAAGTGTGGATGGCGCGCTTGAGCACCGAGGTATGGGCGACGTCGAACTGCAGCCCCTCCTCGCGCATCAGCCGGCCGGCGGCCACGGCTTCCTGGCGGCCCTGCTCGGTCAGGTCGACGTCGACCCAGCCGGTGAAGCGGTTATCCAGGTTCCACTGGCTCTGGCCATGGCGCAACAGTACGAGTTTGCGGGTCACTGCGACGGTCTCCGTTGGGGGATGCGTGGGTCGTGCGGCCCTGGATTGTAGCTCTTGGCTGGGAATGGGGAATCGGGAATGGGGAATCGTTGAAGCGGTTCCCGCGCGGCTCTGACCAGCAGGCGGCGCTTGGCTGTCCGGCTTGCTGGAGAACAAAGCCGTTGCGATTCCCCATTCCCCATTCCCGATTCCCAGCCCCTGCACACCCCAGCCACGAAGACGGCGCGATCATCGGCGCATGGACACTTCTTCGCACTCCGTATTCGGCGACTGGGACGGCAGCATCGCGCAGGCGCGCGCGCTGCAGGCGACGCTGGCGCGCCAGGTCAGCCTGCAGGACGAGGTGCCCGACCCGCCGCGCTGGCTGGCCGGTTTCGATGTCGGCTTCGAGGACGATGGCCAGGTCACCCGCGCCGCCGCGGTACTGCTCGACGCGCAGACCCTGCAGCCGCACCAGGCCGAGATCGCGCGCGTGCCCACCTCGATGGCCTACGTGCCCGGCCTGCTCAGCTTCCGCGAACTGCCGGCCTTGCTGGCTGCGCTGGGTCTGCTGCGGCAGCGGCCGGACCTGGTGTTCGTCGACGGCCAGGGCATCGCCCATCCGCGCCGGCTCGGCATCGCCGCGCACTTCGGCGTGGTCACCGGGCTGCCCAGCATCGGCGTGGCCAAGACCTTGCTGGCCGGCCGCTTCGAGGAGCCCGGCGCGCAGGCCGGCGACCACAGTCCCATCGTGCATCGCGGCGAGGTGGTCGGCTGGGCGCTGCGCAGCAAGCTGCGCTGCAATCCGCTGATCGTCTCGCCCGGCCATCGTGTGGCGGTGGACAGCGCGCTGCAGTGGACCCAGCGCTACCTGCGTGGCTATCGTCTGCCGGAGCCGACCCGGCTGGCCGATCGGCTGGCCTCGCGCCGCGGCGAGGTGGCGATCGCCCAGCCGGGCTTGCTGTAGCCTCGGCATCCGCTGGCGCGACTGCGAAAGCGCACTCGCCGCATCCGCACTGTCGTGTCGCGTCCGAAGCGGACGCGTTGGATTGAAACCACATGGCGTTGTCGCCACCGGCGTCGTCGATCGGTCGCCCCCGCCCGGGGGCGTGGATCCACGCAGTCGCCTGTCGCCTGCGTCGTGTCGCGATGCGCACCTGAGAACGCGCATCACCTGCGCACGAGAGGCGCACACCAAGCGCCGCGGCACGCGGAACATTGCGTCTTGCGCCGCCGGCGTCCGTGCCACGCGTCCGCATGCGAAGCTTGCGCTCCGTTCCTGCCACCACGAGCGCCGGCATGCCCACCCTGATCGCCCCCCGCGTCCACGATATCGGCGGCTTCGAAGTGCGCCGCGCCGTCCCCAGCGTGCAGGCGCGCAGCGTCGGCCCCTTCGTCTTCATCGACCACATGGGCCCGGCGGTGTTCGAGCCGGGCCACGGCGTGGACGTGCGCCCGCATCCGCACATCGGCCTGGCCACGGTCACCTTCCTGTGGTCCGGCGAGATCGGCCACCGCGATTCGCTCGGCTCCGACCAGGTGATCCGCGCCGGCGACGTCAACTGGATGACCGCCGGCCGCGGCATCTCCCACTCCGAACGGACACCGACCACGCTGCGTGAGCATGCACATCCGCTGCACGGCATGCAGACCTGGGTGGCGCTGCCGAAATCGGCGGAAGAGACCGCACCGGCGTTCTACCACCATGCCGCCGCCAGCCTGCCGCAGCAGCGCCGCGACGGCGCGTGGCTGCGGGTGATCGCCGGCCGCGCCTACGGCGAGGAATCGCCGGTCACGGTGTTCGCCGACACCCTCAACGTGGCCCTGGACCTGGAAGCGGACGCCGAAATCGACCTGGACGCGCGGCACGTCGAGCGCTCCCTGTACATCCTGGAAGGCGAGGCGCAACTGGACGGCGTGGACATTCCGGCGCGGCACCTGGTCCTGCCCGAGCCCGGCGCGCGCGGGCGGCTGCGCGCCAAGACCCCGCTGAAGGCCATGCTGATGGGCGGGGAACCGCTGGATGGCCCGCGCCACCTCTGGTGGAACTTCGTGTCCAGCTCGGTGGAACGCATCGAGCAGGCCAAGCAGGATTGGCGCGAGGGCCGCTTCGGGACGATCCCCGGCGACGACCAGGAATTCATTCCGTTGCCCGAACCCGGCCGCTGAGACCCCGGTTGCCGCCACGCAAGGCAGCCAGGGCGGGCGGCACGCGCTGTCGCCGTTGCCCTCCCTCTTCCGTCCCCTTCCCGGCATCGCATCCGCATAAAGGCCCGCGTGGCGGCGCAGCCGGGCGGGTGCCGGCATGCCGTACCACGCGTACGGACATTCCGGAATCCGCATCCCAATTGTCAGCGCGGCCATGCTGGGCTATGGTGCAGACGCGGCCGCGCACGCGTGACCGCACACGGGACACGCACTGCGTCGGGGGATGCACTGCCGGGATCCCGCACAGGATGGGCGCTCCCGCAGACGACGCCGCAGGCGTGCGTATGGATCGAACGCGTCGCATCGCGGCGTATGGGGAACATCGCGAATGAAGACACTCTTGCGCAAGGCGCTGCTGACCGCTGCGGCGGCGTTGCCCGCCGCTGCCGCCACCGCGCAGCAGGCACAGAACTGCCCACCGCTGCCGCCGCAGAGCAAACTGCAATGGAGCGAACGCAGCGACAAGGGCTTCATCGTCTGCCGCGCCAGCGATGCCGACGGACGTCAGGTGCTGGGCATGATGCTCACCGCGCGCGACCCGAACATTCCGCTGCAGCGCACGCTGCGCGAGGAAAAGGGTGCCATCGCCGGCGAAGCGGTGTATTGGTACCGGCCGGATGTGGGCGGTGTCGAGTTGCCGAACCAGGCCACACGCCGCATCACGGTTGCGGAACTGAAGAAGGACCAGTACGCACAGGTGTGGATCGATGCCGCCGACGCCCAGGAACTGCAGACACTGCAATCGCTGGTGCAGGGCCTGGACATGCGCCAGTCGAGCCTGGCGCTGGAGCGCTGAGGCGGCGCACTGCGCCATGCACTGCGGTCTCCCGTAGCAGCGGCTTCAGCCGCGACGGCGTTATTGGGAATGCCTGTCGCGGCTGAAGCCGCTGCTACGAGGAAACAAACCCTCGCACCACATGCGGCGCGAAACGCGCGCTCAGAAGCGCCCTTCCTGGAAATCCACGAAGGCCTGCATCAGCTCCTGGCGCGTGTTCATCACGAACGGCCCATGCCGCGCCACCGGTTCGCGCAACGGCCGTCCGGCGACCAGAATCAGCCGTGCGCCCTGCGTGCCGGCCTGCAGTTGCAGCAGGTCGCCACCGCCGAGCACCGCCAGCGTCTGCGCCGGCAGCACGCGCGCCGCCTCGCCCTCGCCCAGTGCCGCCTCGCCCTCGAACATGTAGGCGAAGGCGTTGTGCCCGGCCGGCAGCTCGAACGCCCAGCGCGTGCCGGCGTCCAGCGCGATGTCCAGATACAGCGGGTCGGTGGCCGGCTGCGCGATCGGGCCGTGCACCTCGCCGGCATGGCCGGCGATCACCTTGACCGTCACCCCCGGCGCCGGCTGCGCCACCGGGATGCGCTCGGGCGCGAATTCCTGGTAGCGCGGCGCGGTCATCTTGTCGCGCGCCGGCAGGTTCACCCACAACTGGAAGCCGCGCATGCGCCCGTGTTCCTGCTCCGGCATCTCCGAATGCACCAGGCCGCGGCCGGCGGTCATCCACTGCACGCTGCCCGGGGTCAGCAGACCCTCGTTGCCGTGGTTGTCCTTGTGCCGCATGCGCCCGTCGAGCATGTAGGTGACGGTCTCGAAGCCACGGTGCGGATGGCTGGGGAAGCCCCCGATGTAGTCCTCGGCCCGGTCGGTGCCGAACTCGTCGAGCAGCAGGAACGGATCCAGTTCGGGCAGCGCACCGCCGCCGATGACGCGGGTCAGCTTGACCCCATCGCCGTCGGCGGTGGCGTGGCCACGAATGGCACGCAGGATGCGCGCGGGGGCGACGGTGGTGGAAGCGGTCATGGCGGACGATCTCCTGATGAGCTCCCTACTGTGGGTGCCGCCGCCACCGCGGCCAACCGCGACCGGCGCAACCCATCGTTCCATCGTCTGCGGCGACTGGTTCGCTTCTCCCACCGGAAGAAGGTGCCCCGCAGGGGCGGATGAGGGTACGGGCGTAGCCTCGTGCGCAGGCTGGCTTCGCGAGGGCTGCGCCCCGGACCCTCACCCCAACCCCTCTCCCAAGGGGAGAGGGGCTCACGCCTTTTCCTTCTCCCTCCGGGAGAAGGTGCCCCGCAGGGGCGGATGAGGGTACGGGCGCAGCCTCGTGCGCGGGGTGGCTTCGCGAGGGCTGCGCC
>NZ_AQOJ01000534.1:0-12251 GCF_000364685.1 Xanthomonas sp. SHU 166 | reverse complement strand
CCTCGCGCACAGGCTGGCTTCGCGAGGGCTTCGCACCCGTACCCTCATCCCAACCCCTCTCCCGGGGGGAGAGGGACTCGCGCGCTGCGCCGTCCGTCCCCGCTACACCGTTCGTCACAAGGACTGTCTACGACCAAAGTACTAGCCCCTCGGCCCTCCTCGCCATTGACCCCCCAGGCCATCGGGGCGACCCTTGCGGCAATCTCCGGGGGAGCGTTCTGCATGAAAGGGTTTTCCAAGCTGGCCTGGGCCGCACTCGCCATCCTGGCGGCGTTCTGCCTCGGCACCATCGCCCTGCGCCGCGGCGAACACATCAATGCGCTGTGGATCGTGGTGGCCGCGGTGTCGATCTACCTGATCGCCTACCGCTTCTACAGCCTGTTCATCGCCGACAAGGTGATGCAGCTCGATCCCACCCGGGCCACGCCGGCGGTGCTCAACAACGACGGCCTGGACTACGTGCCGACCAACAAGCACGTGCTGTTCGGCCACCACTTCGCCGCCATCGCCGGCGCCGGACCGCTGGTCGGGCCGGTGCTGGCCGCGCAGATGGGCTACCTGCCCGGCCTGCTGTGGCTGGTGGTCGGCGTGGTGGTCGCCGGCGCGGTGCAGGACTTCATGGTGCTGTTCCTGTCCAGCCGCCGCAACGGCCGCTCGCTCGGCGACCTGGTCCGCGAGGAAATGGGTCAGGTGCCCGGCACCATCGCCCTGTTCGGCGCCTTCCTGATCATGATCATCATCCTGGCGGTGCTGGCGATGGTGGTGGTCAAGGCGCTGGCGGAAAGCCCCTGGGGCATGTTCACGGTGATCGCGACCATGCCCATCGCGATCCTGATGGGCGTGTACATGCGCTACATCCGCCCTGGCAAGATCGGCGAGATCTCGGTGGTGGGGCTGATCCTGCTGCTGGCGGCGATCTGGTTCGGCGGCAAGGTCGCCGCCGATCCCACCTGGGGCCCGGCCTTCACCTTCACCGGAACGCAGATCACCTGGATGCTGATCGGCTACGGCTTCGTCGCCTCGGTGCTGCCGGTGTGGCTGCTGCTGGCACCGCGCGACTACCTGTCCACCTTCCTCAAGATCGGCACCATCATCGCCCTGGCGATCGGCATCCTGGTGGTGATGCCGGAGCTGAAGATGCCGGCGCTCACGCAGTTCGCCGCCAGCGGCGACGGCCCGGTGTGGAAGGGCGGCCTGTTCCCGTTCCTGTTCATCACCATCGCCTGCGGCGCGGTGTCCGGCTTCCATGCGCTGATCTCCTCGGGCACCACGCCCAAGCTGCTCGCCAACGAGTCGCACATGCGCTACATCGGCTACGGCGGCATGCTGATGGAATCGTTCGTGGCGGTGATGGCGCTGGTGGCGGCCTCGATCATCGACCCGGGCGTGTACTTCGCGATGAACAGCCCGGCCGCGGTGATCGGTGCCGACGTCGCCGCCGCCGCGCACCACATCAGCACCACCTGGGGCTTCGCCATCACCCCGGAGCAACTGACCGCCACCGCGGCGGCGATCGGCGAACCCACCATCCTGCATCGCGCCGGCGGCGCGCCGACGCTGGCGGTGGGCATCGCGCAGATCCTGCACCAGGCCATCCCCAACAGCAGCGACGCGATGATGGCCTTCTGGTACCACTTCGCGATCCTGTTCGAGGCGCTGTTCATCCTCACCGCGGTGGACGCCGGCACCCGCGCCGGACGCTTCATGCTGCAGGACCTGCTCGGCAACTTCATCCCGGCGTTGAAGAAGACCGAGTCGTGGACCGCCAACATCATCGGCACCGCCGGCTGCGTGGCGCTGTGGGGCTACCTGCTGTACACCGGCGTGGTCGATCCGTTCGGCGGCATCCAGACGCTGTGGCCGCTGTTCGGCATCTCCAACCAGATGCTGGCCGGCATCGCGCTGATGCTGGGCACCGTGGTGCTGTTCAAGATGAAGCGCGACCGCTACGCGTGGGTGACCGCGGTGCCGGCGGCATGGCTGCTGATCTG
The DNA here is from genome assembly GCF_000364685.1 of Xanthomonas sp. SHU 166. NCBI lineage: Bacteria > Pseudomonadati > Pseudomonadota > Gammaproteobacteria > Lysobacterales > Lysobacteraceae > Xanthomonas > Xanthomonas sp. SHU 166. Next base: position 10,260 of record NZ_AQOJ01000534.1, on the reverse strand, counting down.
CACCACCTACGCCGGCCTGATCAAGATCTTCGACCGCAACCCGTCGCAGGGCTTCATGGCGCAGGCGCAAAAGTTCCAGGACGCCATCGCCAGCGGCACCATCACCGCACCGGCCAAGTCGGTGGCGCAGATGCAGCAGATCGTCACCAATGCCTACGTCAACACCGGGCTGACCGTGCTGTTCCTGTGCGTGGTGTTCGCGGTGCTGGTCTACGCGATCAAGACCATTCTTGCCGCGCGCCGCAACCCGCAGCGCAGCGACCGCGAGACCGCGTATGTGGCCCTGCAGCCGCACCAGATGGCGGACCTGTAATGGCCGGCGCCCTGGTTCCGGTCGGGCAGTACCAGGCGCACCGCCGGCTATGGCGGCGCCTGGTACAGACCGCGCGGCTATGCTGCGGCATTCCCGACTACGACAACTACGTGCGGCACATGCTGGAAAAGCATCCGGACCGCGAGCCGATGGACTACAAGACCTTCTTCCGCGAGCGCCAGGAGGCGCGGTACGGTGGCAAGAGCGGGTTTCGCTGTTGTTGAAAGTCGGGGATTGGGGAGTCGGGATTGGGGATTGGTGGTGGGCGCCTGAAGGCATTCGGCGAACGCGGCGGTGATCGTGACGAAACTGCGGCGATGCTTGCAATGAGCATCGCCGCTTGGCTGTTGTAGGAACGGCTTCAGCCGCGACGCATTACCGACAAGGCATCGCGGCTGAAGCCGCTCTTACAGAGAAGCACGCGGATGCCATGCACTCGCGGAGCCGCTCCCATTCCCGAATCCCGATTCCCCAATCCCGGCTCTTCATGCCGCCGCGGCGCGCACCAGTTCCGCATAGGTCTGCGGCAGTTCGCGCATGTGTTCCATCACCGCGGCCACGCCGAGCTGGCGCAGGGTCGCGGCGTGCCCGGCGGGAATGTGCGCGGCGCCGGTAAAGCCGATCACGGTCATGCCCGCGGCCAGCGCGGCGCTGGCACCGGTGACGCTGTCCTCGATCACCAGGCAGCGTTCCGGCGCCACCTCCAGCGTGCGCGCGGCCAGCAGATACACGTCCGGCGCGGGCTTGGGCCGCGCCACCATGTCGGCGCTGAAGATGCGTTCGCCGACACGCTCATGTAGACCGGCGCGCGCCACCGAGGCGACCACGCTCTCGCGCATGCTGTTGGAGGCGACCGCCAGCGGCAGCGGCAACGCCAGCAAGGCCTCGCGCACGCCGTCGATCGGCTGCACCTCGGCGGCAATCAACGCCTCCGAGCGTGTGCGGATCTCCTGGCACAGGCCCGGCGGCAGCGCCAGCGCGTACTGCCGTTGCACGCGCTGCACGATTTCCTGTGCGGTGAGGCCGAAGCTGCCCGCGATAAAGCGTTCCAGGTCGGCACGCGGCACATAGGCGCCCAGCGCGTCGAGCATCACCCGGTCGGCCAGCACTTCGCTGTCGACGAGCACGCCGTCGCAATCGCTGATCAACAGGTCGAAGGGGGTCGCCGTCATCGCGCGCTCCTTTGGGAAAACGTCCATTATGCCGCTGCGCACATGTCCCTCGCCTGTGCGGCGCCTGCAGTCGCGGCAGCGCGGCCAATCCCATGCGCACGCGCTGCACGCGCCTGCGGCACTGCCTGTCCGCCCTGCCCGCTCGCGGCAGCAATCGCGTCTCGGCGATATCCCGGCCGCCAAGCGTTTGTTTCCGGTTAAACGATGGACCGCCTGGCGGGACGCCACCAGCGATTCGCAGACTGCGTCACAAAACTGGCACAACACCACTGCGATCCGCTGCTAGCATCGGCAACGGCGCCAGGACGTGCGCCGTCATCCCAGGACCGCGAACAGGAAAGGAGCCTTGCATGCGTACGCCCGTCCCCGCCCTGATCGCACTCGCGACCTCGCTGTTCTTCTCGGTCAGTTGCGCCGCACAGTCCGGCGCCAAGGAGCATTCCGCCATGTCAGCCTCGCTGCAGGATCATTCGGTCGCGTTCCGCGACCCCGCACTCGCCGACATCGCCGCCGCCATCGCGCGCGGCGACGTCGCCCGCATCGCCGCCCTGGCGCCCAGCACGGACCTGTCCGCGCACGGCGACCAGAACGTCACCCTGCTCGAATGGGCCATCTGGAACGAACAGCCGCGCGCGCTGGCGGCGCTGCTCGACGCCGGTGCCGACCCGTCGCTGCCGGGCATGGATCAGGAAACCGTGGTGCACATGGCCGCCATGGCCAAGGATCCGCAATACCTGGAGATCCTGCTGCAGCACGGCGCCCCGGTCGATCCGGTGAGTGCGCGCGCGAACTGGACGCCGCTGTTCCGCGCCGTGCAGAGCAAGCGCGACGCGCAGATCGAGATGCTGCTCAAGGCCGGCGCCGATCCGAAGCGGGTCGACGCCACCGGCAACTCGTTGCTGCACCTGGCCGCGCAGAGCAGCGCCGGCAATCCGTGGGTGCCCAGGCTGCTGCAGGCCGGGGTCGATCCGAGCCTGCGCAACGCCCAGGGCAAGACCTTCCAGGCGTACTTCTTCAACACGCCTGAGCGCCTGCTCAACGCCAACGCGCAGCAGGTCCGCAACGACGTGCGCGCCTGGCTGAGCGCCCACGCCATCCCGTTGGAAGCGAGCCGCTGACGCGGTCGGTCGCCACATTCGCACGGAGCCGCGCATGAACCAGAACGAGCTTTCCCCGTCCGATCCGTCCACCTCCTTCTCCGACGCCGTCCGCGGCCAGCAGCCGCAGGCCGTGGACCGGCAACTGCCGCCACTGCTGCAGGACCTCTACCACACCGCGGCCGAACGCCGCGTCGGCGGCGCCGAGACCTTCGCCGCGCTGCCCGACGGCTGGTCGCGCATGGACGACGCCGCGCTGCAGCGCGCCGGCATCGATCCCAGCCTGCAGCACGACGCCAAGAGCGGCTTCGATGCCGCGTTCTACCGCAACCCGCAGGGCAACGTGGTGCTGGGCTTCTGCGGCACCGACGAACTGAAGGACTGGAAACACAACCTCGGCCAGGGCCTGGGCTTTTCCGACTCACAGTACGCCTCGGCGATCCAGCTCGGCAGCCAGGCCAAGCAGGCCTTCGGCGACAACCTGCTGATCTCCGGGCACTCGCTGGGCGGCGGCCTGGCCGCGGCCTCGTCGATGGTCAACGACGTGCCGGCGGTGACCTTCAACGCCGCCGGGGTCAACAACAAGACGCTCGAGCGCGAAGGGCTGGATGCCGACGCGGCCAAGGCCTATGCCGCCGACGGGCTGATCCGCGGCTATCACGTCAAGAACGAACTGCTGACCTACCTGCAGGAAGACAACCTGCTGACCCGCGGCCTGATGCCCGACGCCGCCGGCCACCAGATCCAGCTGCCGGAACCGGACCCGCTGTCGTTCGGCCAGCGCCTGATCCCCGGGATGATGCTCAAGCATCGCCTGGACCTGCACGGCATCGATTCGGTGATGAAGGCCGAGGACCTGGCGCAGAACCAGAGCCAGGGTCAGGTCCAGAGCCAGGGGCAATCCGGTTCGCTGTCGACCGGCAGCCGCCTGTTCAACGACGCGGTGGTGCAGTTGGACGGCCAGCGCGACCGGCTCGGCCTGCACGACGACGCAGCCTTCCTCAACACCGCCGCCAGCGTCGCCGCGCGCGCCGGCCAGGACGGCCTGCAGCGCATCGACCAGGTGCTGCCCAGCCGCGATGGCGACCGACTGTTCGCGGTCCAGGGGCAACCGGAGAACCCGGCGCACCTGCGCAGCCAGGTCCAGACCGCGGCCGCGGCCCACGAGCCGTCGCAGGCCAACGTCGGCCAGTTGCAGCAACAGAACCTGCAGGCGCCGCCACAGCAGCAGGAAGAACGGCAGCGCAGCGTGGCGATGCAGTAGTCGCCGCCTGCGACTGCATCACGGCAGGCGTCCACGCCGACGCCTGCCGTGGCGTCCACCACCCAGACCAGCGGTTTCGCAGGCACACCGCTGGACGCAGCGCCCCAGATCCACGCCCGCGATGTACGGCGGCAGTCCCAGCGCCGGCCCCTACATCGCGCTGCCGCACGCGAACAGGCTGCGGCGGTCACGCCGCCGCGACTCAGCCAGCGCCGGCCATCGCGCGCAGGGTGATGCCGACCAGATAGGCCAGGTACGTGCCGGTGGCGTAGCCCATCGTGCCCAGCAGCACGCCGACCGGGGCCAGCGCCGGATGGAACGCGGCCGCCACCACCGGCGCCGAGGCCGGGCCGCCGACGTTGCTCTGCGAGCCGATCGCGAAGTAGAAGAACGGCACCCGCAGCAGCTTGCCCAGCGCCAGCAGCAGCAGGACGTGCACGATGAGCCAGATCAGGCCGAGCGCGAAGATCCAGGGCCGGTCGAACAGCGCCAGCAGATCCATCTGCATGCCGATGCAGGCGATCAGGAAATACAGCAGCAGCGTGCCGATGCGCGAGGCGCCGGCGCCCTCGAGCGTGCGCGCGCGGGTGAAGCTGAGCAGCAGGCCGAAGGTGGTCGCCAGCACCACCACCCACACGAACGGCGAGCCGAGGCTGAACTGCTTGGCCCAACTCACGTTCGCGTCGAACCACGCCGCCGTGGGAGTGGCGATCGCATGCGCCAGGCCGACCGCGCCGAAGGCCACGCCGACGATCAGCATCAGGTCGGTGAGGCTGGCGACGCGCTCGTGCTGGGCCTGAAAGTGGGCGATGCGCTGCTTGAGGTCGTCGATGCCGCGGGTGTCGGCGCCCGTGCGCGCATCGATCGCCGGCGCACGTTGCGCAAAGAAGATCAGCAGCGCCATCCACACGTAGCCGACGCCGACGTCGACCACCGCGAACTGGCCGAAGGTGGTGGCATCGACCTGGAACACTTCGCGCATCGCCAGCATGTTGGCGCCGCCGCCGATCCAACTGCCGGCCAATGCGGCCATGCCGGCCCAGGTGTCGCCGGCCACGGTCACCGGATGCAGCCACTTCATCACCTGGAACGCGACCACCGCGCCGAGCATGATGCTCAAGGACGCGCCCAGGTACATCGCCACCAGCTTCGGCCCCAGCCGCAGGATGCCCTTGAGATCGATGGTGAGGGTGAGCAGCACCAGCGCCGCCGGCAGCAGCACGTCGCGCGCGACCGGGTTGTAGAGCGAATTGTGCTGGCCGTCGATCAGCCCGACGGTGTTGTAGATGCCCGGAATCAGATAGCACAGCAACAGCGCCGGCACGAAGCCGTAGAAGCGCTTCCAGACTCCCGACGGCCGCGCTGCGGTCCAGAACACCGCACCCAGGGTGGCGGCGATCAGGCCGAAGATGACGATGTCGTTGGTGATCAGGGGCGTCGAGGGCATCGGGCTGTGGGGCGGGGATTCGGGAGTGGGGATTCGGGATTCGTGCGCCGCGGTTGGAGGTTTGGAGGTGTCAACAAAGATCGAAAGAGAGCAACAAGCCGCGGGTGAATTCGCAGGAGCGATGCGCTGCAAGCGCCCTGTTGTTTTTGTGGGAGGGGCTTCAGCGCCGACGCTTTAGCGGTAAGGCGTCGGGGCTGAAGCCCCTCCCACAAGGGCCATCGGATTACCGGGATCGCGGGAAAATCCCGAATCCCGAATCCCGAATCCCGAATCCCGGGACCTGGGCCGTATCCCAGAAGGGGCCCGGAAAACCCAGGCCCCAGGTCCCCTCACTGCCCGATATGCTGCTTCAGCCAGCCATTGACCGTGTCGTGCCAGAGGATGCTGTTCTGCGGCTTCAGCACCCAGTGGTTCTCGTCCGGGAAGTACAGGAACTTGGACTCGATGCCCTTGCGCTGCAGCGCGCCGAACGCGGCCAGGCCCTGCTCCATCGGGATGCGGAAATCCTGCTGGCCATGGATCACCAGCATCGGCACCTTCCACTTGTCCACGTGCAGGATCGGGTTGAACTTCTCGTAGCCGGCCGGGTTCTGCCACGGCGTGCCACCGTTCTCCCACTCGCTGAACCACAGCTCCTCGGTGGCATAGCCCATCATGCGGTTGTCGAACACGCCGTCGTGGTCGACCAGGCACTTCCACGGCTTGTTCCAGTTGCCGGCCATCCAATAGACCATGTAGCCGCCGTAGCTGGCGCCGAGCGCGCAGGCCTTGTCGCCATTGAGGAAGCCGTACTGCTTCTGCGCCGCGTCCCAGCCCTTCTGCAGGTCTTCCAGCGGGCGGTCGCCCCAGTGCTGGCTGATCGCATCGGTAAAGGCCTGGCCGTAGCCGGTGGAACCGTGGAAGTCGATCATCACCACCGCGTAGCCCTGCCCCGCATAGGTCTGCGGATTCCAGCGGTAGCTCCAGCCGTTGCCGAAGCTGCCTTGCGGGCCGCCGTGGATCAGGAACGCCACCGGATAGGTCTTGCCTTCCTGGTAGTTGTACGGCTTGACCACATAGCCGTGCACGGTGTCGTTGTTCCAGCCCTTGAACGAGAACTGCTCGTAGTCGCCAAACTTCACGTCCGGTAGCAGTTCGCTGGCGCTGGGGGTGATGGCGCGCGGCTGCTGGCCGTCGGCATCGGCGACCATGATCTGGTCGCCGCTCTTGAGGCTGTTGCGGGTGAAGGCCAGGGTGTTGCCGGCCAGGACCGGTGAGCCGACGCTGCCGTCGGCCGCCACGGTGCGGACCTTGCCATCGGCCACGTCCACCGCGAACAGCGGGTGCTGGCCCATGTCGTCGGCGGTGGTGTAGACGGTCTTGCCGTCGGCCGAGAGCACGATCTCGCCAGCGGAGCGATCCCACTGCGGGGCGATCTCGCGGGTCTTGCCGCTGGCCACGTCCATCGCCATCAGGCCGAAGCGGTCGGCCTCGAAGCCGGGGCGCTTCATCGCGCGGTAGAACAGCGTCTTGCCGTCGGCGGAGAACACCGGGCCGGCGTCCCAGGCCGGGTTGGACGCGGTCAGGTTGACCGGCGCGGCCTTGCCGGCGGAGTCCAGCCGGTACAGGTCGAAGTTGGTCGACCACGGTTCCTCGCGGCCGGCCACGCGCACGCTGGCGACCAGCGACTGCCCGTCCGGCGCCCAGGTGTAGTCCTCGCTGCCGCCGAACGGCTTGGAGGGGATGTCGCCGGCCAGGGTCACGCTGACCGCCGAGGCGCCGGCCACCGGCTTGGCCTTGGCGCCGGCCGGCAGCGGCGCGACGAACAGGCTGTTGCGGCGACCGTCGTTCCAGGTATCCCAGTGGCGCACGAACAACTGGTCAAACACCACGCCGGTGGCCTTGGACTGCTTCTTGGCGTCCAGGCGCTTCTGCGTGCAGGCCAGGTCCGAGCCGCAGTCCTGGAACACGCCGGCGCTGAAGGCCACGCGGTCGCCCTGCGGGGCGATGCGGTAGCTGTCCACGTCCAGCGCGAAATCGGTGAGCTGGCGCGGCGCGCCGCCGGCCAGCGGCAGCGCGTACAGCTGCTGGCGGCCGGACTTGGCGCTGAGGAAGTACACGGTCTTGCCGTCGGCCGACAGCTCCGGCGAATTGACGTTCCAGCCTTCCGGGGTCAGCCGCTTCGGCGGCGCCGCATCGCGGGTGCGCAGGTCGCGCAGCCACAGGCTGGTGCTGGATTTCTCCAGCGCCTTGTCCATCTGCCGCTTGGCGAAGATCACCGTGCCGCCATCGGGCGTCAGCAGCGGCGAGGACACCCGGTCCAGCGCGACCATGTCGCGAACTTCGAAACCGCGGGTGGCGGCCAGCGCGGGCAGCGCGGTCAGCAGGGCCAGGGGCAGCAAGGCGTAGCGCAGGGTCATCGGGCGTCTCCGGAACACGGCAAAACGTCGATGGTAGGGGCCGCGGTGGGCGTGGCGCAAAGGACTGAAGTCATGGGAAGGCTGGGAATGGGGAATCGGGAATCGGGATTGGGAAGCGCGGGGCGCTGGCTCGGCTGGGGCTACGAAGATCCGCACTGACCCGGTTTCGGATAGCAAGCGAACCGTGGCCATACCGCGGCCGGATGCGCGTGGTGGATCGGGAGGGGCCGCGAGGCACTGATACGGCGAAGTGCAGCAGGCCGGTGCCGAAGCTGGCCTTGGTGGTGAGGCGGACCGCGGGAGGCGCACGCGGGCGGGGCAAGATTCGGTCTTTGCGACCCACGCGGCGCGGAGCAGCCAGCGAGAAGCTGATGGGATCGGGACGTGCGGCGCGCGGGCCCGGCCGGAAAAAGCGAAGCCCGGCGCGGGGCCGGGCTTCGGATGTTGCGTTGCGGGAGGCGGTTGCGCCGGTTACGTGCGCGGCGCGGCCGCGGCTTCGCCCTTGCGGCCGGTGCGGTACAGCAGCCAGCCGACGAAGGCCAGCAGCGCCAGGCCGTACCACTGATTGAGGTGGAATGCTTCCGGCAGCGCCAGCACGTCGGCGCGGCCCGAGGCCACGATCGGCACCGCGATCGCGATGCCCATCAACGCCTCGCCGGTGATCAGGCCCGCGGCGAACAGCGTGCCCGGGCGGTGCACGCGATCGCGGCCCTCTTCGTCATCGGCGCGGATCTTGTGGAAGCGCTCGACCAGGTGGGTCAGCAGGCCGCCGAGGAAGATCGGCACCATCAGCTCCAGCGGCAGGTAAATGCCGATCGCCGCGGCCAGCACCGGCACGCGGAAGCGCTTGCCGGTCTTCTTCAGCCACTCGTCCAGGGCGATGATCGCCGCGCCAACGCCGGCGCCGATGGCGATCATGGTCCACGGCAACTCGCCGCCGAACAGGCCCTTGGCCACCGACGCCATCAGCGTGGCTTGCGGCGCCGCCAGCGCATTGGGATGCTGCGGCGTGGCTGCGCCGATGCCATAGGCCTGGGCCAGCAGATTCAGCACCGGCGCCATGATCAACGCGCAAGAGAACGCACCGATCGCCAGCATCAGCTGCTGCTTCCACGGCGTGGCGCCGACCAGGTAGCCGGCCTTCAGATCCTGCAGGTTGTCGCCGCCCACTGCGGCGGCGCAGCACACCACCGCGCCGATCATGATCGCGGCGACCGCGCCGATCGGCGAATCGCGCCCGAGCAGCAGCACCAGCACCGCCGAGGCGAACAGGATGGTGGAGATGGTGATGCCGGAGACCGGGTTGTTCGACGAGCCGATCAGGCCGGCCAGGTAGCCGGACACCGAGACGAACAGGAAGCCGGCGACGATCATGATGAGGGTCATCGGCACGCTGACGTGCCACTGGCCGACGATGGCCTGGTACAGGCCCAGCAGCGGCAGCGTGCACAGCAGCAGCGCCACCAGCATCCACTTCATCGGCAAGTCGCGATCGGTCTCGGCCACCGCGGCGCCGCCGGTGCTCTTGCGCGCCGCGGCGAAGCCGCTCTTGACGCCCGACAGCAGCGACTTGCGCAGCGAGAACAGCGTCCACACGCCGCCGATCAGCATCGCGCCCACGCCCAGATAGCGCACCTTGGCCGCCCAGATGCCGAACGCGGCTTCGGCCGCCGGCGCGTTGGCCAGGCTCTGCGCCAGCGCCGGGTCGGAGCCCATGAAGAACTGCTGGTAGAGCGGGATGGCCAGGTGCCAGGACAGGATCGAGCCGGACAGCACCACGATGCCGACGTTGAGCCCGACGATATAGCCCACGCCCAGCAGCGCCGGCGACAGATTGGTGCCCACGTAGCCGACCATCTTGCTGCTGCCGACGTACGCAGCCTGCGCCCAGGTATCCGGAATCACCTTCAGGCCGCTGGCCGCGCCGAGCTTGACCAGCCCGCCGATCGCCGCCGACAGGCCCAGGATCTTCAGCCCCGGCCCGGGATTCTCACCGGCCTTGAGCACTTCCGCGGCGGCCTTGCCCTCCGGGAACGGCAGCGGATCCTCGACGATCATCGAGCGCCGCAGCGGCACCGAGAACAGCACCCCGAGCAGGCCGCCCATGCCGGCGATGCCGAGCACCCACCAGTACTTGAAGTCCGGCCAGTAGCCCATGATCACCAGCGCCGGAATGGTGAAGATCACCCCCGCCGCGATCGAGGAACCGGCCGAGGCGCCGGTCTGCACGATGTTGTTCTCGAGGATGGAGCCGCCGCCGAGCAGGCGCAGCACCCCCATCGACACCACCGCCGCCGGAATCGCGGTGGCGATGGTCAGGCCGGCGAACAGACCGAGGTAGGCATTGGCGGCGGACAGCACCACGGCCAGCACGATCGCCAGCACCACGGCACGGAACGTGAGCTGGCGCGGCGCGGCAGCGTTGTTCATGGTTACCCCTGAAACGACAAAAACGCTTTGCACGCTAGCGTCTGGGGCCGGGCAAGTCCAGCATCGCGATGCCCAGCTTGTGGCACATGCCTGGGGGCGGGGATTGGGAATTTGGGATTGCAGAGGCTGAGGCAGCTA
>NZ_AQOJ01000533.1:0-17539 GCF_000364685.1 Xanthomonas sp. SHU 166 | reverse complement strand
CGTCGGGAGAGGGGTTGGGGTGAGGGTACGGCGCACGCAGCACGCCCCAGCCATGCAGGCGCTGCCCGACCCTCATCCGCCCCTGCGGGGCACCTTCTCCCGACGGGAGAAGGAACGGCGTTAGCCCTCTCCCACCGGGAGAGGGGTTGGGGTGAGGGTACGCCCGCCGCCGAACCATCCATGCCGCGCGCCGCCATTCGCGCGGGCGCCCGCGCGCCTATACTCCGCCGCTGCCTTCCTGCGCCGAGAGTCGCCGTGTCCGTGTCCTCCCTGCCGCTGCGCGACGCGCGCGACGATTTCCTCGGCCATCCCAAGGGCGTCTACGTCTGTTTCTTCACCGAGATGTGGGAGCGCTTCTCCTTCTACGGCATGAAGGCGCTGCTGTTGCTGTACCTGACCAAGTACCACCTGTTCGGCGACGACGCCGGGCTCGACCTGCTCGGCGCCTACGGCGGCCTGGTGTACTGCGTGCCGGTGCTCGGCGGGCTGCTCGCCGACCGCTGGCTGGGCATGCGCAAGGCGGTGGTGTTCGGCGGCCTGCTGCTGGTGCTCGGCCACATCGGCATGGCCTTCGAGGGCCACGCCGCCACCCGCATCAACGGCGAGGTGGTACGCGACACCGCATCGCTGAGCGTGACCTATCTGTCGCTGGCGCTGATCATCATGGGCGTGGGCTTCCTCAAGCCCAACATCTCCACCATCGTCGGCAAGCTGTATCCGGCCGACGACCCGCGCCGCGACGCCGGCTTCTCGCTGTTCTACGCTGGCATCAACCTCGGCGCGCTGTTCGCCTCGCTGGTCTGCGGCTTCCTGGGCGAGGCCTACGGCTGGCGCTACGGCTTCGGCGCGGCCGGCATCGGCATGCTGCTCGGCCTGGGCATGTTCCTGTGGGGCCAGAAATACCTGCACGGCCACGCCGAACCGGCGCAGCCGTCGCTGCTGCGCGAGCGCGTGCTCGGCGTGCCGCGCGAATGGGCGATCTACCTGTGCGCCGTGCTGGGCGTGCTGCCGGTGGCCGCTTTGATGTGGGCCGCGGCCAACGGCGCCTTCAGCCTGGGCGGGGAAATCTCCCTGGCACTGCTGCTGATGCTGCTGGTGCTCGGCGCGGTGCTGCTGTGGTTCGCCTGGTTCACCGGCACCCAGTGCACCCCGGTGCAGCGCCAGCAGATGATCGCGCTGATGGTGCTGATCGCGATGGCGCTGGTGTACTTCACCCTGTACGAGCAGACCTACGGCTCGTGGGTCACCTTCACCGACCGGCTGATGACCAAGGACATCGTGCCGTCGCTGGTGATCCGCGACGGCACCCCCCTGCCCTGGTCGATCGCTTCGCTGCTGCTGGCGCCGCTAGGCTTCGTGCTGGCGGCCTCGCTGTCCGACCGCCGCCCCGGCTCGTCGGCGCCGCGGCGGCTGTTCGTCGCGGTCAGCGCGTTGATGCTGCTGTTCCTGATCCGCGACTGCCTGGTGCTGCCGCAGACTGCCGGCTCCCTGACCTATCTGGGCGCGCTGTTCCTGGTGTTGCTGGCGCCGCTGTTCGCCGCGCTGTGGGCGTGGCTGGCACGGCGCGGACGCGAGCCGTCCAAGCCGGCCAAGTCGGCGATGGGACTGTTGTTGGCCGGCCTGTCCTTCGTGCCGCTGGCGCTGGCCGCGCAACAGGTCGGCGCCACCGGACAGATGGCCAGCGTGTGGTGGTTGGTGCTGGCCTACTTCGTGCTGGAGGCCGGCGAAATGTGCCTGTCGCCGGTCGGCCTGTCGGCGGTGACCCAACTCGCGGTGCCGCGCGTGGTCAGCCTGATGATGGGCACCTGGTTCCTGGCCACGGCGTTCTCCGAGGCGCTGGCGGCGCTGTTCGGCAAGCTGGCCGCGATCGAGGTGCCGGATGGCCAGACCCTCAACGTCGCCGACGCCGCGGCCAAGTATGCGCACCTGTTCTGGCTGCTGCTGTGGATCGGCGTGGGTTGCGCGGTACTGGCCTTCCTCGCCGCGCCGCTGCTGCGGCGGATGATGCATGGGGTGCGTTGAGCGGCTGCGTCGCCCGAGCGGCGACGCAACCGTTTCACATCGACACAGCGCATTTCGCATGGTCAAGGACGACCTCGGCGATAAGTCCTGCTAGTCGTGCTGCGCCACAGATCCAACCAGAGCCAGCGCAACAGCGATGCGGCCGTCTGGAGCGCACATGGTCAGGCGCAAGCGCTCATGGTTTGACCGATGCCGGCACCGCCTACGTGCTGCACAGCGAGCACTCAGCAGTTCCAGCGCGCGAGTGTAGAACGCCCAGCGATGCGCTTCGGCATGGAATCCATGCCCCCCCGCCGGGGCATCCTCCCCACCGGCACACAGCCCCCAAGCATCGCCTCAATGCGCATTAGTGGTGCATGGGCAACGCAGATCGGCATTTGAACCTCTCAACCCAATATATTCCATATGAAACTATTGAAATCTTAAAGATCTTGTCTTGCTACAGGCGCGGTGCTAGCTTCTGCTCGTCGCCGCATGACGACATCTAGAAAAGGAGCTTTGTGATGAAAATCCAAGATGGCAAGCTTGAGAAACAAGATTCTCTATCCAATCCTTTTGCTATCCAGCTCGACGCGCCCATGCAAACTATCGCGGCGCCTGGCGTCTGCGAGATGAAGCCTTATCTTGGCGAGGATTCTCGCGGGTACTCCACGCAACCGGGTGGTTGAAACGACGGCAATTCCATCAAGATATCGCGATAAAGAACGCCGCCATCAGGCGGCGTTCTTCTGTTCGAAAGCGCGATAACCACACGACGCCGATCGCAGGCAGCCGAGTCGCCATGATCAAGGCCAACATCGCTTTTTCCGACCTCGAGTATTCCCCGGTGTGGCAGGACAGTATCCTGTGTCTCGGGAACAGCCAGATCGCGCCCTACCGTCACCCTGCGCTGGAAACCGTCGTGGTTCGCACGCAGGGACAGTGGTTCGCGACGGTACGCGAGCGCTGCACGGACGTCGAATGGAAAAAAGACGATACGGGCGTGCTGGTCGATGCCGATCAATTCAACCGGCTATACAAAGAGGCTCTGCTATGGCCGCTTGATTATCTCATGATCGAAGTGGCCCAGGCCGGATCCCGACTGAAATTGCGCGCGGGCCTTCTCGCATCGGCGCCGGTCTATTGCCGGGTCACCGATGACGCAGTAGAAATCTCCTACGATCTGGCCGACTTTTTTTCCCGACCCACCACCATCGACCTGGAGATGGCCAGTCGGCGTCTCGCACTTAACGCGGACTACTCCGCCAGACAGTTGTGTTCGGGTGTCGTAATGCTGACAGAACGCGCCACGCTTTACGCCGAGCCGGCCAAGACGCGTTACGTCTATCCTTCGCCTGCTGAAATCGGACCGCCTTCCCAAGAAGCACTGATCGACTACGGCGTAGAGCGATTCGAGCAGTTGTTGCATCGTGCCATTTCGATTCGTCCCGCGTCGAAGCGGGTGGCCACGGAGTTGAGTGGGGGCATGGATTCGGCGACCGTTGCATGCGCTCTGACGCGATCGCATGACAACATCTTGAGCTTTGGAATCTTGCTCGACGAGGGAGACAGTCAAAACCAGGCACAACGCCGTCGCATGCTTGTTGAAAAGCTCGGCCTTCGCGACACGAGCATCCCTATCGTTTCATTCCCACCAACGCTCGATCTGCAACCGAGCGCGGCTCGACCGGACTATCCCCTTGTCGAGTTCTATCTCGAAGCGTTCGAACATTTGTGGGACTGCGCTCAAGCACAGGAAAGCGAATGGCTTTTCACCGGTATTGGCGGAGACCAGCTGTTCCCAATGTACCGGAACGAGGAACATCCCAGCGCAGGTCCCGGCAGCGGGGTGGCTGCAGAAGCCAAACGTCGCGCGAACCTGTTGTTGACGCCCCGAGCGCTCACTGCATCGCGTTCGATCAGTGGATTTGATGCTCCCACCGGTCTGTTGTCTGCATCCGTATTGGCGTCGAACGCGTGCCAGGCTCCCCATCTGCTTCGGCGAGGCCTCTGGCCTGTCAATCCCTTAAGCGATCCACATCTGGTGGCTTTCTGTCGGGGCCTCCCCCTCGAGTGCCGTAAAGATCGAGAAACGATGTGGCGCTATTTACGGGCCAACGTAGGCGACCTATTTTCGCGAGATTATTGCAAGGAAACGTTCGCCCATGTCCTGCCTGAGTTGATCGCACATCACGCCAAGACGATCGCCGTGCAGCTGAGCGAATGCGCCCTTGCCGACTTGGGCCTGGTCAACCGAGACGCCGTCCTCCAACTGCTGGACGAGTTGGTGGCGACGCGCGCCCGCCCGCTGACGGCACCGTTGATCTCGTTCCTTTGGCTGGAACGTTTCGTTCGGCAGTTTGCCTGACAATCCCATGCAGCAGGCGAAGCCAGGGCGGCGAGACCTCGACGTCATCGAGGCGGCGGTCAAGTATGCGCACCGCCTCTACCCATTCCGGCTGAACGGCAAGATCGACCAGCCATGGAAGCAGGTGACCAATTCGGTATGAACTCGAAGTGCCAGTGCCAGTCGCTCACGCTGAGCTATCGAGTCCAACCAGCGTCAGTGCGGTCCGGAAGTACCGGACCGCACTGATACCGCACAGCAGTGGCGCCTGGCGCCTCGGCCGGAGTGTCAGGCGACAGCCCCTTACGGCTTCGCTGCCGCCGGCGCCGCCTGCGCACCGCCCAGCGACTTGCTCAGGAACGCCAGCAGCCGGGTGTAGAACTCGCGACGATGCGCCTCGGTGTAGAAGCCATGGCCCTCGGTCGGGACGTACAGCGTTTCCACCTGCACCCCTGCCTTCTTCAACGCCGCTTCCATCTTCTTGGAATGCTGGATGGGCGCACGCTCGTCCTCGCCACCCGCCGCCAAGAACACGGGCACCTTGATCTTGTCGGCCAGATTGACCGGCGAAATCGCGGCCAATCCATCGCCCGTCCCCATCCATTCGCGCAAGAAATTCTGGCTGGCATCGCGCAGCTGGGCATCGCCCCTGACATACATCATCGGCAGGTCGTAGACACCGACATAGCCGGCCGCGCAGCGATACAGCGTCGGCTCCTTGGCCACGCCCATCAACGACGCATAGGCGCCGTAGCTGGCGCCGTACATGCAGATGCGCTGCGGGTCCGCGATACCTTGGTCGATCGCCCAGCGGGTGGCATCGGTGACGTCGTCCTGCATCTTGCCGCCCCATTGGCCTGCGCCGGCCTGCTGGAAAGCGCGCCCGTAATTGCCGGAACCCCGATAATTGACCTGCAGCACCGCGTAACCGGCGCTGGCCAGGATCTGCGCATCCTCATCGAACATGCCGTTGTCGAAGATCCCGAACGGTCCGCCATGCGGCATCACCACCATCGGCACCTTGCCGGACTTGGCCGCCGCCGGCAGGGTCACGAACCCATGCAGTGGCAGGCCATCTCGCGCCTGCAACGCGACCGGCCGCACCTCGGCCAGCTTCGGCGGCTGCAGTGCCGCACGGCGTGCGAACACGAAATCGGCCTTCTTGGCGACGGTGTCGAACAGGTAGAACTCGCCCGGATTGCGACCGGACTGCACGTTGACCAGGTTGAGCCGGCCGTCGCGCGTGCTGGAGGTGACATAGACTGCCTGCCCAGGGAAGGCCGCTTCCAGCGAGCGCTGGGTCTTGGCTTCGGGCGAGGCGTCATCGAAAAACAGGCTCCGCGGCTTGTCGCCCAGCACTTCGATCCCGACCGGGACATGGGTGCCATGGCGATACATGATCCGATAGGGATCGGCCAGCACATCGCGCGCCACCACCTTGCGCTCGCCGCTGTCGGTATTCCACGACTCGATGACGTCACTCCCCTTCGCCTGCTGTACCTGCAGATACGCGACATGCCCGTCTTCGGAAAAACCGATCGGCGTCTCCACGTGATGGCTGACGTTTTCGTCATTGATCAGCTTCCAGTCGCTGCCCTGCGCATCGCGATAGAACAGCTTCTTGGCATTGTCGGCATCCGCGCCCAAGGCGAAGCGCACCTTACCTTGCTCATCGCTGTAGAAATCGGCGCCGCGCACCTTGGGCGAACCGGTCAGCAACCGCCGGCGGCCGCTATAGACGTCCATGATTTCGGTGCGGCTGTAAGGATCCTGGCTGGTGCTGAACGGCTGCGCCTGGATGATGACGTTGCGGTCGTCGCCGGGCAGCGAACCAACGAAATACGCGGCAACCTTCTCCACCTTCTTGGTCTGGATCAGCGTCCCCGGCCCGTTGCCGGTCACGCGCTGGCCCACCAACAGCTCCGCCGCGCCACCATCGGCGTTGATCGCGAACAGTTCCCCAGTCCCCCATGGCTGGTCCCGCTGCCCGATCTTCTGGACCATGTTGAACAGCACGCGCGTGTCGTTGACCCACACGAAATCGGAGACGTGGGTGTTCTTCTCCATCGAGAAGCTGCCGACGATCTTGTTGTCGGAACGGCGCATGATCGCCAGCGCGGTCCGATCCTCCAGCGGCACCGTCGCCGCGTAGTACTCGCCGGTCGGCGACAACTTCAGCGTTTCGACCTGCTCCTTGACCAGATACGGCGCCAGATCCACCTGCGCCCATGCATTCCCCGCTCCCAGCAGACACAACAACGCGACTGCGTGCAGTCCCCTCTTCATTCCCTGTTCCCCTGTTCCTGTTGGCGTGACGTATGCGTGAAGTCTAATCCAGGCGCTTGTCCGATGGCGTACCGGAAGCTGGGCGCCGACCTCAGGCGACGACGGGGCTGGAAACTGAAAAAGCGCGCTGCCCGGAGGCCGCACGCCCGTCACCAGCCGCGAAAACGGCGGCGCGCACCGGTCAGGCGCATCGCCGCCGCCCTGACGTCATCTACTGTCTCGGCGTGCCGGTCGACCCGCGCACCATCAAGCTGAAGTCCAGCGTCTGCTGCAGCGGCACGTCCACCCGTTCGATGATGGCAAGCAGCAGGTTGACCGCGCGGACACCGATCTCCCGCATCGGCTGCCTGATGGTCGTCAATGGCGGCGTGAGGTAACTGGACGAGGCCAGGTCGTCGAAGCCGACGATGGACAGGTCGTCCGGCACGCGGATTCCCAGGTCCCGGCAGGCCGCCAGGGCGCCCAGTGCCATCTGATCGCTGAAGCAGAAGATCGCGGTCGGCGCGGGTGTACGACCCAACAGCGTCATCGCCGCCGCATGGCCGGATTCGACGGAGAAGTCGCCCGGCACGACGGTCAGGTTGCGCAAGCGACCGCGCGCCTTGGCGCAGGCGCGAACTCCTTCCAGTCGCTGCTGATGCAAGGGATTGTCGGGCGGACCGCCCACCACGGCGATCCGCACGTGCCCCAGTCCATACAGGTGTTCCATCACGGCGCGCGCGGCGGCCGCGTTGTCGATGTGGACGCTGGGAATCCCCAGCGCCGGGTCGAACTCGCAGCCGTTGACCACCGGCGCGGCGCCGCCCTGCTGCTTGACGATCTCACGCGCCGTCGGCGGCAAGCGGTGCCCCAGCACGATCAGGCCGTCCGCCTCGTTGCGTGGGAGCATCTGCGCGTAGCGCTCTTCGCGGTCGGGCTGGTGCTGGGTATCGCCCAGCAGCACGGCGTAGCCGACGGCCTGTGCGGCGTCTTCCGCGCCCTGCAGGATCTGGGCGAAGAAGGGATTGGCGATGTCCGGGACGGTGACCAGGAGCTTGCCGCTGCGCTGGGTCTTGAGCGTCCTGGCCACCGTGTTGGGCACATAGCCCAGCGCGGCGGCGGCCTGCTCGATGCGCGCGCGCGTGGCGGGCAGGACTTTTTCCGGCCGGGAAAGCGCCCGCGACACCGTGCCCGCGGTGACGCCGACGTGCTTTGCGATGTCGTAGATGGTTGTCGCCATGAACTGAACTCTTGTCTCTGCTGTGCAGTGCACAACGGGTCTTGCGGGAGGCCCATGCTAGGATGATTCAATCGATTGCATGAGGTCGAATCACGTTGAAGACGCTCAAGGGTCCAGCGCTGTTCCTGGCACAGTTCATCGCCGACACACCTCCCTTCAATCGCTTGGACACGCTGGCCGAATGGGCCGCGGGCCTGGGCTATTCTGGCCTACAAGTCCCGACCAGCGCGCCCCACCTGTTCGATCTGGCCCAGGCCGCGCACAGCCAGGCGTACTGCGACGACCTCGCCGGCATGCTGGCCGGGCATGGCCTGCAGATCACCGAGTTGTCCACCCACTTGCAGGGACAGCTGGTCGCCGTCCACCCCGCCTACGACGGCCTGTTCGACGGCTTCGCACCGCCGGACAAGCGCGGCAACCCCGCCGCCCGCCAGGCCTGGGCGGTGGAGCAGCTGCAACTGGCCGCCAAGGCCAGCCAGCGCCTGGGGCTGACGGCGCATGCCACATTTTCCGGCGCGCTGGCCTGGCCCTACTTCTATCCCTGGCCGCAACGCCCGCCCGGACTGGTGGAAGAAGCCTTCGCCGAGCTCGGCCGGCGCTGGCGTCCGATCCTGGATGCCTTCGACGCCTGCGGCGTGGACCTGTGCTTCGAGATCCACCCGGGCGAGGACCTGCACGACGGCGCCACCTTCGAGCGCTTCCTCGACGTGGTCGACCAGCACCCCCGCGCCAAGATCCTGTACGACCCCAGCCACCTGCTGCTGCAGCAGATGGACTACCTGGGTTTCATCGATCGCTACCACGCGCGCATCGGCATCTTCCACGTCAAGGACGCGGAGTATCGCGCCAGCGCGCGCAGCGGCGTCTATGGCGGCTACCAGGACTGGATCGATCGTCCGGGGCGGTTCCGCTCGCTCGGGGACGGCCAGGTCGACTTCAAGGCCATCTTCTCCAAGTTCGCGCAATACGATTTCCCGGGCTGGGCGGTGCTGGAGTGGGAGTGCTGCCTGAAGCATCCGGAAGATGGAGCACGCGAGGGGGCCGCGTTCATTCGCGACCACATCATCCGCGTGACCGAACGCGCCTTCGACGATTTCGCCGATAGCGGCGCCGATCCGGCATCGCTGCGCCGCATGCTGGGAACCTGAGTCATTACCGCCCTGGGAGGGGACGCCATGACGCACACCATGTCGCGCTTGGGCGCGATGATGTTTCTGCAGTTCTTCATCTGGGGCGCCTGGTTCGTGACCCTGGGAACCTACTTGGTGCAGGGGCCGCTGCACGCCAGCGCGAGCCAGGTGGCGACGGCGTTCCTCAGCCAGTCCATCGGCGCCATCGTCGCGCCGTTCCTGGTCGGCCTGATCGCCGATCGCTACTTCGCGGCGCAGCGCATCCTGGGAGTGCTGCATCTCGCCGGTGCGGTACTCATGTGGCTGGCATCCACGGCGACGAGCTTCGGCGTGTTCTTCGCCTGCGTCATGGGCTACATGCTGCTGTTCATGCCGACGCTGGCACTGGCCAACAGCGTGGCGATGCGGCACATGCAAGCGCCGGAAAAGCAGTTCCCGCCGGTGCGCGTAGCCGGCAGCGTCGGCTGGATCGTGGCCGGCGTGCTGATCGGCTGGCTGGGCTGGGAACAGGCGCATCGGCTCGAGCTGACGTTCCGGATGGCGGCGCTGGCCTCGCTGGCCTTGGGCCTGTATGCCTTCACCCTGCCGCACACGCCGCCGCTGGCGCAGCAGCGCGACGCCGGGCTGGGGCAGATCCTGGGGCTGGACGCGCTGCGGCTGCTGAAGTCGCGCTCCTATCTGGTGTTCTTCCTGGCGTCCATCGCCATCTGCATCCCGCTGGCGTTCTACTACAACTTCACCAACCCCTACCTCAACGATCTGGGCGTGCGCGGCGCGGCCGGCCTGCAGTCGCTGGGCCAGGTGTCCGAAGTCCTGCTGATGCTGGCCATGCCGTTCCTGTTCGTGCGGCTGGGGGTCAAGACCATGCTGGCGGTGGGCATGGCGGCGTGGGTGGTGCGCTATGCGATGTTCGCTTTCGGCGATGCGGGCGGCGGCTTCTCCCTGCTGGTGATCGGCATCGTGCTGCACGGCATCTGCTACGACTTCTTCTTCGTCACCGGCCAGATCTACACCGATGCGCATGCCGGGCCCGCCGCGCGCAGCAGCGCGCAGGGCTTCATCACCCTGGCCACGTACGGCGTGGGCATGCTGATCGGGACCTTCCTGTCCGGCGCGGTGGTGGAGCACTACACCACCGCTACAGGCCCGGACTGGCAGCGGATCTGGCTGTTCCCGGCCGGCGTCGCGCTGCTCGTGCTGATCGCCTTCCTGCTGCTGTTCCGCGACCGGCCCGCCGTCGCGGCCGCACCCTCCGCGCCTTGAGGATTCCCCCGATGCCCAAGCTTGGAATCGCCATCGTCGGCACCGGCATGATCGGCGCCGTACACCGCCGCGCGGCGCTGCTGGCCGGTGCCTCGGTCCGTGGCGTCGCCGCCTCGTCCCCGCAGCGCGCACGCGAGGTGGCGCAATCGTGGGATGTCCCGCATGCGTATCGCGATATCGAGGAGGTGGTCGCCGATCCGCAGGTGCAGGTCGTGCACGTCTGCACGCCCAACCATCTGCACCGCGCCATGGCGCAGGCGGCGCTGGACGCCGGCAAGCACGTGATCTGCGAGAAGCCGCTGGCCACCACGCTGGAGGATGCGCGGGCGCTGGCGGCCCTAGCCCGCGCGACCGGGCTGGTCGCCACGGTGCCCTTCGTCTACCGCTACCATCCGGTGGTCCGCGAGGCGCGCGCGCGCATCGCCCAGGGCGAACTGGGGCCGCTGCGCCTGATCCACGGCAGCTACCTGCAGGACTGGCTGCTGGACCCGGCCAGCAACAACTGGCGTGTGGACCCGTCGCTGGGCGGCACGTCGCGCGTGTTCGCCGACATCGGCTCGCACTGGTGCGACCTGGTGGAATGGGTGAGCGGCGAGCGCTTCGCCGAGGTCAGCGCGGCGTTCGCGACGGTGATCGCCGAACGCGGCACCAATACCGGGCAGAGCTTCACAACGCCGGCGGCGGGCGGCGCTATGCAGGCGGTCTCCAGCGAGGACGTGGCCATGGCGATGCTCCGAACCGGCGCGGGCACGCTGGCCTCGTTGACGGTCAGCCAGGTCTCGGCGGGGCGCCGCAACCGCCTCTGGTTCGAGATCGATGGCGCCCAGGCCAGCGTGGCGTTCGACCAGGAGGACGCCGAACGCCTGTGGATCGGCCGGCCCGACCAGCGCGAGGAAGTCTTCGTGCGCGGACCGGGTGCCGGCAGCGCCGAACAACGCCGGCTGGCGACGCTGCCGGCCGGGCACGCGCAGGGCTACGGCGATTGCTTCGAGGCGTTCGTCGCCGACACCTACCGCGCCATCGACGGCGAGCGGCCGGACGGCCTGCCCACCTTCGACGACGGGCTGCGCTCGGCGCTGATCGTCGATCGCGTCATCACATCGGCCAGGACACGCGGCTGGACATCCATCGACTGACTCCCGGGAGGACTTCCTGATGAACACAGCGACACGCAGAACCGCAACCCTCGCACTGCTGCTCCTCGTGGCCCTGCCCGCCTTCGCACACGACACCACCAGCGCGCAGGCCCCCATCGCCGTGCAGATGTACACGCTGCGCAACGCCGGCACGCTCGACCAACAGTTGAAGATCGTCCACGACGCCGGCGTGGGTGCGGTGGAAACGGTCGGCACGCAGAACATGAGCGCGGTGGAACTCAAGCAATTGCTGGACAAGTATTCGATCAAGGCGATCTCCTCGCACGTGCAGTTGGCCGACCTGCGCAAGGACCTGGACGGTGCGGTGGCCTTCAACCGCTCGATCGGCAACACGACGCTGGTGGTGCCTTACCTGGACCAGAAGGAGCGGCCCACCGATGCCGCAGGCTGGACCGCACTGGGCAAGGAGCTGGGCCAGCTCGCGACGCGGGCACGCGCCAAGGGCATGCGCCTGGCCTATCACAACCACGATTTCGAGCTGGTCGATTTCGATGGCAAGACCGGCCTGGAACTGCTGTTCGCCGCGGCCGGCCCCGATCTCAAGACCGAGCTGGACCTGGCGTGGGTCGCGCGCGCGGGTTACGACCCGGCGACGATGCTGGGCAAGTTCAAGGGCCGCATGTTCGCGGTCCACGCCAAGGACAACGCACCGAAAGGCCAGGCCCAAGACGAAGGCGGCTTCGCCGCGGTCGGCAGGGGCGTGCTGAACTGGAACGCGATCCTGCCTGCCGCGGCGGCGAGCGGCGTGCAGTGGTACATCATCGAGCACGACCAGCCGCGCGACCCGGCCAGCGTCGTCCGGACCAGTGCGGAGTACCTGCGCGAACATCTGCCCGCCAGCACACAGCGCTAGCACGCAAAGGAGTTCCGCTTGAAAACGATCACGACGATGGCCGTGGTGCTGCTGGGGGCGACGCTTGCGCCCAAGGCCTGGTCCAAGGACGACCCGGCGGCCGGCGCGCAGCTCTACGCGAACCATTGCACGGCCTGCCATGGCGCGAATCGCGCGGGCGTCCCGCCCACCTTCCCCGCGCTGACCGACGTGGGCAAGCGCCTGCAGCCCGCGCAGATCAAGGAGAAGATCCGCAACGGCGGCGGGCTGATGCCGCCGTTTTCGCAGCTGTCGCAACAGGAGGTCGACGACCTCGCCAGCTTCCTGGCGCAGTAGGGCGCGCCCTCCATTCCCGAGTATGCCGCGTTGGGCGCGGCATACCCGGGATCGCCGACACGCCCCAGGCGATCGGCGCCGACTGCGCGCCGGCGCTACAGCTCGCGCACCCAGATGTTGCGGTAGCTGACCTTGGAATCGTGCTCCTGCAGGAAGATCGGCGCGCATCCATGCGGCGCATACGACGGCGCGCCGATGTATTCGGTCTTGCCCGCCAGCACGGTGTCGT
Source organism: Xanthomonas sp. SHU 166 (assembly GCF_000364685.1). NCBI lineage: Bacteria > Pseudomonadati > Pseudomonadota > Gammaproteobacteria > Lysobacterales > Lysobacteraceae > Xanthomonas > Xanthomonas sp. SHU 166. The sequence continues at coordinate 4,739 of NZ_AQOJ01000533.1, read as the reverse complement.
TCTGCACCAGCACGCCGTTGTGCAGGACGGTGATGCGGGCGGGTGACGTGAGCCCGCCGCCCTGCGAGAAACGCGGCGCCGTCCAGATGATGTCGTACACCTGCCACTGGCCCGGCGCACGCGAGGCGTTCACCAGCGGAATGGCCTGCTTGTAGATCGCACCGGCCTGGCCATTGGCATAGGTCGGATTGTCGTAGCTGTCGAGCACCTGCAACTCATACAGTTCCTGCAGGAAGATGCCGCTGTTCCCGCGCTGCTGGCCGTCGAATCCGCGCGTCGCGGTGGGCGTGCGCCACTCGACATGCAACTGGATGTCGCAGAAGCGCTGCTTGGTGCGGATGCCCTTGCTGCCCGGCACCACGGTCATTGCGCCGTCGGCGACGCTCCAGGGCACGCGTCCGCCCTGCTCCGACTCCCAGGCCGACAGATCCTTGCCATCGAACAGCACGATCGCGTCGGAGGGCGCGCCGCCCGGGGGCGTGGCCACGGTCGCGGGCATGGGCTTCCACACTTCGGTCTTGGCAGGATCGTGTGCGGGGTCGCCGTCGGCCTGCGCGACCGCAGGCGCCACGGCCAGCAGGCAGGCCGCCATCAGCAGGGATCTGGTCATCGTGTTTCCAGGAAAAGGAGGAAGGGCGAAGCGTGGCGCTCCATCAGCCGGTGGCCCAGGCGGGCGTACCGGGAACGTAGGTGATGTCTTCATAGCGGCCCGGCACGGCGACGTAGCGCAGCACTTCGGTCGCGCCGACCTCGGAGGTGAAGAAGCCGAAGATGGTCAGCTGCTTGATCATCGTGAAGGGATGCGGCATCGCGTCCGCCGCGTCGGCGGTGCCGGTGTCGGTCACGTCGACGGCCTGTGCCCTGGCCTCCGCATCCAGGGCGCGCAGCAGTTCGGCGCGCGCCTGCGGGGCGAGCGACACGAATCGACCGCCGGCACGTTTGTCGATCTCGGCCAGGCCGGCGCGGAACGTCGCCTGCTGCCGCGGGGTGTAGCAGTCGGTGACGAATTTCGCCATGAACGCGCCTGCCCCGGCGTCCTTCGCCCCCGGCGTCTTGGTCCGCGGCAGGATGGTCTCGGCGATCTCGTCCAGCGTGCCGATCTCGGCGGCGGAGAACAGCACCTTCGTCCCCGCGGCCGACGCCTGTGCCGGGGCGAGCGCGGGCAGGCCGACCATCGCCGCGCCCGTGGCGGCGAAGATCATCTTCAGCAGTTCGCGACGTTCCATCACAGGTTCCCCGCTTTCAGTTCGCGCAAGGCATGATCGGCGGCACGTGCGGTCAGCGCCATGTAGGTCAGCGAAGGATTCACGCAGCCGCTGGAGGTCATGCAGGCGCCATCGGTCACGTAGACGTTCGGTGCGTCCCACACCTGGTTGTACTGGTTCAGCACGGAGTTCTTGCGATCCCGGCCCATGCGCGCGGTGCCCATCTCATGGATGCCCTTGCCCGGCGCGTAGTCGCCATCGTGCATCTTCACGTCCTTGACGCCGGCCGCCTCCAGCATCTCGGCGGCATCGGCGGCCATGTCCTTGCGCATGGCCTTTTCGTTCTCGCGCATGGCAACGTCCATCGCCAGCACCGGCAGCCCCCATTTGTCCTTGCGCTGCGGATCCAGGCGAATCGTGTTGTCGTGGTGCGGCAGCATTTCGCCGAATCCGGTCATGCCGATGCTCCAGTCGCCTGGCACGGTCAGCGCCTCCTTCAGGTCGGCGCCGATGTTCAGCTCGGCGATCTCGCGCGACCAGCCGGTGCGGCTCGCACCGCCCTGGTAGCCGAAGCCGCGCAGGTAACCGCGCTTGTCCATGGCGACATTGCGGAACCGGGGGATGTAGAAGCCGCAGGGACGGCGGCCGAAGTAGTACTTGTCCTCGTAGCCCTCGACCCGGCCGGAGGCACCGGCGCCGAAATGATGGTCCATCACGTTGTGCCCGAGCTCGCCCGACGACGACCCCAGGCCGCCGTCCCATACATCGGTGGCCGAGTTCATCAGCAGCCAGGTCGAATTGAACGAGGACGCATTGAGGAAGATGACATTGGCCGTGTACTGGTAGGTCTGTCCGCTCTCGGCGTCGATGATCTCCACGCCGCGCGCACGCTTGCGATCCTTGTCGTAGAGCACCTCCTTGACGATCGAGAACGGCCGCAGGGTCAGGTTGCCCGTCTTCATGGCCGCCGGCAGCGTGGCCGCCTGGGTCGAGAAATAGGCGCCGAAGGGACAGCCCAGGATGCACTTGTTGCGATACTGGCAGTTGACGCGGCCCTGCTCGACCTTGGGCTGGGTGATGTTGGCGGTACGCGAGTGGATCAGGTGCCGGGTGCCGCCAAAGGCCTTCTTGATCCGCGCCGCGACGTCCTTCTCGACGATGTTCAACGGGATCGGCGGCAGGAACTCGCCGTCCGGCAACACGTCCAGTCCCTCGCGCGTGCCGGCGATGCCGGCGAACTTCTCCACGTGGTCGTACCAGGGTGCGAGGTCGGCGTAACGGATCGGCCAATCGGTGGCGATACCGTCCTTCAGGTTCGCCTCGAAATCCAGGTCCGACAGGCGATAACTCTGCCGTCCCCACATCAGCGAGCGGCCGCCCACGTGATAGCCGCGGAACCAGTCGAATCGCTTGATCTCGGTGTAGGGCGATTCCTTTTCGTTGGCCCACATTCCCTGCAGGTTCTCGACCAGGGCGTAGTCGCGCATCAGCACCGGATAATCGGCCTTCATCGCCTGGGTCGGGCGGTTGCGGTGCGGGAAATCCCACGCCTCCTTCATCGCGTTGACGTAGTCCTTGACGTGCTCGATGTTGCGTCCGCGTTCCAGCATCAGGACCTTGAGTCCCTTCTCGGTCAGCTCCTTCGCCGCCCAACCGCCACTGATGCCCGAGCCAACGACGATGGCGTCGTAATGATTGTCTGCCATGGGTTCTACTTCACCTCGGTGGATAGCGTTTCAGACATCGCAGAGGCGGATCGCCTCGCGCAGCGAGCCGACGGGATCCGGCGCGGTAGGAACGAATTCCTGCGCCAGATAGCCATCGAAACCGGTATCGCGGATCGCGCGACAGATGGCGGGATAGTGGAGCTCCTGATCGTCCCCGATCTCGTGCCGGCCCGGGACGCCGGCGGTGTGGTAATGCTTGAAGCACGCGTGATGCTTGCCGATGGTGGCGATGATGTCGCCCTCCATGATCTGCATGTGGTAGATGTCGTACAGCAGGCCGAAATGGTCCGAGCCGATCCGCTGGCACAGCTCCACGCCCCAGGCGGAGTGGTCGCACAGATAGTCGTGATGATCGACCTTGGAGTTCAGCAGCTCCATCACCAGCACGACATCGCGTTTCTCGGCATGGCCGAGGATGCGCTTGAGCCCGACTTCGGCGTGGGCCATGCCCTCCTGGGGATCCATGCCATTCCGGTTGCCGGAAAAACAGATGAGGTTGCGATAGCCGGCATCGGCCACCAGATCGATGTGCCGCGTGTAGCGCGCGACCAGCTCATCGTGGAACTGGCTGCCGGCGAAGCCCTTGTCCAGGCCGAGTTCCGCGCCATTGCACATCGCGCTGTACACGCCATGCGCCTTCAGCGTGGGCCAATCCGCCGGGCCCACTAGATCGATGGCGGCGAACCCCAGGCCCTTCACCACCTGGCAAAGCTGTGCGGTCGACAGCTGCGGAAACGTCCAGCGGGCGACGGACTGCTTCAGGTTGCCCTTGAGCGGCGTGGCCGCCGCAAGCGCTGGCAGCATGCCCATCGCACCAAGCCCAAGGCTCCCGGCGACCGCCATGCGCAGCGCGTCGCGCCTCGTGAAGCCCGAGGCCGGCGCCGGTCCGATCGAATGGATAGACATCCACCTTCCGGCCTCCCAACCGGTCTCAAACGCTGACGAATCGCCGCGATTCAATCGATTGAACCATAGAGGAGTGAATCGCGCTTTTGCAAGACGCACTGCACGAAAACACATGCTGCAGGGCACAACGCCTGTGCCGTCAGCCGTCATGACGGTGATGGATTCTCGGGTGACGTACGGAGTTGTGCAGCGAGACGTAGAGCGACAAACAAACGGGTATTTGGTGAACCTGCTCGAGCAGGCGACGCATGGCGAGATACCGACGGACCTGTGGTTCCTCCCTGGGACTAAGGCGCTAAATCGCCTGCAAGGCGGCGGGGATGGGAGGTCGGACCTGGAGCTTCAGGACACCTCCGCCGCGTTGCCATGCGCATTCATGTGGTGAGGATCGTGGTGTCGCGGCGAGCGACGCCAATGTGCTTTTCTACGACACCTTCCCCGTTGCAGCCGGGTCGGCCGGCGTTGAGCGATAGCATGGACTCGGCACGAAAGCCGCGCCAAGGCGTTGCCGAGGCGACTGGGCACGACGCGACGCTTGGCGACCGACCCAGTTTTGAAGGCAAGAACAGCGGGGCACTCGCCGCTTGCACGCACGCTCCGGCCCCAATCGCCAGCGGTGAAAAGCACGGTACGTGTGACCACTCCAGTCGACCGATACCGTCTGGCTTCATATCGCCTGCGTTGCAGGACCGGACAACCTCGCGCTAGAAAGGACAACACCTCGCCAAAACAGAAAAAACCCCGGCAAGCACAATGGCTTACCGGGGTTTGTTTGCATCGCAGGAACGACGAAAAATCAGAACGGAATATCGTCGTCCGCGAAGTCGTCCATCGGTGCGGACTGCTGCGGGGCCGGCTGCTGCCGGCGCGGCGCGTAATCCTGCCCGCCGCCGCCGCCACC
>NZ_AQOJ01000532.1:0-5133 GCF_000364685.1 Xanthomonas sp. SHU 166 | reverse complement strand
GCCCAGCGTCCGGCCACCGCCTGCGCCAGTTCCGCCGGCACCGCCCGCTCCCAGCCGCTGCCGGCGCGGTCGGCGACGATCAGGTGCGCGGCCTCGAGCAGCGCCCGCCACTCGCGCCAGCCGTTGAAGCCGACGAAGCTGTCGCTGCCGATCAGCAACGCCAGCGGCGCGTCGGCGCCGAGCTCGGCGCGCAACTCGCGCACCGTGTCGATACTGTAGGACGCCACCCCGGGTCGGGCCTGCGCACGGCGCACTTCATGCAGGTCCAGGACCAGCCCCGGCGTGTCGGCGATGGCCAGCGCCAGCATCGCGCAGCGCTGCTGCGCATCGGCCCCGGGCGCCGGCCGATGCGGCGGATCGGCCGCCGGCATCAGCCGCGCCGGCACCCTGAACGCATCCCGCGCCGCCCGCGCGATCGCCAGGTGGCCGTTGTGGATGGGATCGAAGGTGCCGCCGTAGATCAGATGCAGTGGTGGGGAATGGAGAATGGGGAATGGGGAAGAAGCAACAGCCGCAGGCTGCGAGGTCTCCGGCGAGACCACAGCGCCGCCGTTCCCATTCCCCATTCCCGATTCCCGATTCCCGGCGGTCATACCACCAACAACCGAACCGCCCGCGCCTCGGCGATCGCCAGCAGCAGGCGCTCCAGGGCGATCCAGGCGTCGCCGTCGGCGCGGCCCTTGGCGATGCGGTCGATGCGGCCGACCTCGGCGGCGAAACGTTCCCAGCGGCGCGGTTCGGCGTGGCGCTGCAGCGCGCGCTTGAACGGCGCCTGCCGCGATTCCCAGATGCCCTGCCCCTTCATTTCCGCCGCCAGGTTGCCGCCGGCGGCCTGCACCTTGGCCAGGGCGGCGGTGCGCAGCAGCTCCTTGATCAGGATCGGCAGCAGTGCGGCCACCGCCTCGCCCTCGGCGCGCAGGCCGGCGAGCATGCGCCGCACCGCCGGCGCCTGCCCGCCGAGCGTGGCCTCGGCCAGGCGGAACACGTCGTAGCGTGCGGCATCGGCGACCAGCGACTCCATCGCCGCCACGTCCAGCCCCTGGCCGTCGGCCAGCAGGGCCAGCTTGTCGATCTCCTGCGCCGCCGCCAGCAGGTTGCCTTCCACCCGTTCGGCCAGGCGCTGCACCGCGCCGGCGTCGGCGCGCAGGCCCTTGCTGCGCAGGCGCCGCTCGATCCAGTCGCCCAGTTCGTGCGGCTTGATCGCCCAGGCCACGGCGATGGTGCCGATGCGCGCGACGGCGTCCGCCCACTTGCCCTGGTGCGCCTTGCTCCACTCGTTGCAGGTGATCAGCAGCACCACGTCCGGCGGCGGATCGGCGCAGAACGCGCTGATGACCTCGCCACCCTCCTTGCCGGGCTTGCCGCTGGGCAGGCGCAGCTCGATCAGGCGTTGCGCGCTGAACAGGCTGGGCGCATTGAAACTGGAATACAGCTGGCCCCAATCGAAATCGCGACCGTCGGCATCGAACACCTCGCGCTCGCCGATGCCGGCGGCGCGCGCGCGGGCGCGCACCGCGTCGGCGGCTTCGAGCACGCGCAGGGTTTCCGGACCGGCGATCAGATAGACCGGCTGCAGCGGCTGCGACGCCGGCTGGGTGGCGAGTTGTTCGGGGCGCAGTTCCATGACGACAGCCTACGCTGCTGCAGGCACATACGGCGAACGCCATGCGCCGGCAGCGAACGGCGTGGCCGCCGTGCGCGGCGGCGAAGGCAGCAGGGCGAGGCTCAAGGCTGCGGCGTGGTCGCCGGCTTGCCTGCGGCCGGGGTACCGTCGGCCGGCTTGCCTTCCACCGGCGTGCCGTCGATCGACGGCGGCGCGGCGTTGACGTCCTTGCCGTCGCGCACCTGCGCGCGCACCACGCTGTCGATCCGGCGCAGCATCGAGGCCGACATCTCTCGGCGCAGTTCGTCGGCCAGGATCTCGCGCTCGGTGGAGGTACCGGTGGCGTCGGTCGGCGGGGAGACGTAGTCGCGCGACAGCTCGATCACCTGCTGCGGCACCAGCACGCTGCCGTCGGCGCGGCGGAACAGGAAGATCGCCGCGTAGCGCAGGCTGTATTCCTGGGCGCGGCCTTCGGCGTCGAGCGCGATCGGCAGATCGCCCCAGCGCTCGGACAGCACCTCCAGGCGGGCCACACCGGTGTTGACGTCCTTCGGCGCGATCTGCGCGCCGGCCGCGCGCAGGCCGCGCTCGAGCAGCTTGGCCAGCTCGCTGTACGGCGCCGAGGACACCACCTTCACCGACGGCGTGTCGGCCGGCAGGGTCAGCTTGTTGCGCAGGTGGAAACCGCAGGCGGTCAGGGACGCCGCGAAGACGAGAGCGAGCAGGAGTCGGGTCATGGACACAGTCTGGAGGAGCCGGCTGGGCGCGGCAACAGGCGGCTAGCCTGCCGTACGCCGCGTGAACGCGGGTTGAGACCTGCCGCGCCGCACGGCCGCGACGCGGCCGCAGCGGCGCGCCGGCTCACGCCGCCACCAGATTCACGATCTTGCCGGGGACGATGATGATCTTGCGGATGCTCAGCCCTTCCAGGAACTTGGCCGCATTCGGCTCGGCCTGGGCCAGCGCCTCGATCTGCTCGCGCGGGGTGTCGGCGCCGACCTCGATGGTGCCGCGCAGCTTGCCGTTGACCTGCACCGCCAGGGTCACCGCGTCGCGTACCAGCGCGGCCGGATCCGGCTGCGGGAACGGCACGTCCTCCAGCAGCGTCGCCGGATGGCCCAGCGCCTGCCACAGCGCGTGGCTGGCGTGCGGGGTGATCGGGTTGAGCAGCAGCACCGCCGCTTCCAGCGCTTCCTGGCGCACCGCGCGGCCCTGATCGCCGGCGTCGTCGAACTTGGCCAGCGCGTTGGTCAGCTCCATCACCGCGGCGATGGCGGTGTTGAAGCTGTGGCGGCGGCCGTAGTCGTCGGCGACCTTGCCGATGGTCTCGTGGGTCTTGCGCCGCAGCGCCTTGTGCTCGGCGTTGAGCGCGGCCGGGTCCAGCGTCGGCGCGGCGCCGTCGGCGACATGCTTGTGCACCTGCGCCCACAACCGGCGCAGGAACCGCGCCATGCCGTCCACGCCGGCCTCGTTCCACTCCAGCGACTGCTCCGGCGGCGCGGCGAACATCGAGAACAGGCGCACCGTGTCGGCGCCGTACTTGCCGACCATCGCCTGCGGATCGACGCCGTTGTTCTTGGACTTGGACATCTTCTCGGTGCCGCCGATCAGCACCGGCTGGCCGTCGCCGCGGTGCACCGCGCCGATCACCCGCGCCTTGTCGTCGCGCTGCACGTCCACGTCGGCCGGGTTGATCCAGTCCTTGGAACCGTCCGGGTTCTGCCGGTAGAAGGTCTCGGCGATCACCATGCCCTGGGTCAGCAGGTTGGTCGCCGGCTCGTCGCTGTCCACCAGGCGCGCGTCGCGCAGCAGCTTGTGGAAGAAGCGGAAGTACATCAGGTGCAGGATCGCGTGTTCGATGCCGCCGATGTACTGGTCCACCGGCAACCAGTAGTTGCCGCGCTTGTCGACCATGTCCTTGGCGCCGGGCGAGGTGTAGCGCGCGTAGTACCAGCTCGACTCCATGAAGGTGTCGAAGGTGTCGGTCTCGCGCTCGGCCGCCGCGCCGCACTGCGGGCAGGTGGTCTTGCGCCATTCCGGGTCGGTCTTCAGCGGCGAGCCGGTGCCGCTCAGGGCCACGTTCTCCGGCAGCAGCACCGGCAGTTGGTCTTCCGGCACCGGCACCGCGCCACAGCTCTGGCAATAGATCACCGGGATCGGGCAGCCCCAGTAGCGCTGGCGGCTGACGCCCCAGTCGCGCAGGCGATAGTTGACCCGGCGCTGGCCCTGGCCCTTGCGCTCGAAGCGCTCGGCCAGCGCCTCGAACGCGCCCTGGAAGTCCAGCCCGTCGAACTCGGCGGAATTGACCAGTTCCAGCTCGCGGGTCTTGTCGCCGTACCAGTCCTGCCAGCGGCTCGGGTCGTAGCTGCGCTCGTCGTCGTTCTTCGGCGCCTTCAGCGCGATCACCTGGCGGATCGGCAGGGCGTACTTGCTGGCGAACTCGAAATCGCGCTGGTCGTGGCCGGGCACCGCCATCACAGCGCCGGTGCCGTAGCCCATCAGCACGAAGTTGGCGACCCACACCGGCACCTGCTCGCCGCTGATCGGGTGCACCGCGGTCAGGCCGGTGGCCATGCCGCGCTTTTCCTGGGTTTCCAGTTCGGCTTCGGAGACGCCGCCCTGCTTCAGCTCGGCCAGCAGTGCGGCCAGCTCGGGATTGGACTTGGCCGCGTGCAGCGCCAGCGGGTGCTCGCTGGCGATGGACACGAAGGTCACGCCCATCAGCGTGTCCGGGCGCGTGGTGAACACGCGCAGCGGGTCCAGCGCGCTGCCGTCGGCGTCGCGCACGTCGAACTGGATCTCCAGGCCCTCGGAACGGCCGATCCAGTTGCGCTGCATGGTCTTGACCGACTCCGGCCAGCCCGGCAGCTGGTCCAGGCCGTCCAGCAGCTCCTGCGCGTAGTCGGTGATGCGCAGGAACCACTGCGGGATCTCGCGCTTTTCCACCAGCGCGCCGGAGCGCCAGCCGCGGCCGTCGATGACCTGCTCGTTGGCCAGCACGGTCTGGTCGATCGGGTCCCAGTTCACCACCGCGTTGCGGCGGTAGGCCAGGCCCTTGCGCATCAGCCGGGTGAACATGCGCTGCTCGTGTACGTAGTACTCGGGCCGGCAGGTGGCGAACTCGCGCGACCAGTCGATGGCATAGCCCAGCGACTTGAGCTGGCTGCGCATGTGGTCGATGTTGGCGTAGGTCCACTTCGCCGGCGCGGTCTTGTTCTTGATCGCCGCGTTCTCGGCCGGCAGGCCGAACGCGTCCCAGCCCATCGGCTGCAGCACGTTCTTGCCGATCATGCGCTGGTAGCGGCTGATCACGTCGCCGATGGTGTAGTTGCGCACGTGGCCCATGTGCAGCGCCCCGGACGGGTACGGCAGCATCGACAGGCAGTAGAACTTGGGCTTGTCGGAGGTCTCGTCGACCTCGAAGGCGCGGGTGGCGTCCCAGAACTGCTGGGCGGAGGATTCGACCTGCTGCGGGTCGTAGGCGGTGGGCTCGACGGCGGACATGGAAACGGGCAAGGGCCAGGCGGCAA
>NZ_AQOJ01000531.1:0-3356 GCF_000364685.1 Xanthomonas sp. SHU 166 | reverse complement strand
CAGCATCGCCAGCCGCCGTTGCGGCTGCGCGGCGCGCAGCACCGCGGCGGCATGGCGCAACTGGGCATGCCGGCGTTCCTGCTGTTGCCGCCACACCGCCGCCAGCCGTCGTCCGATCTCGTGCTGGCGGCGCTGCAGCAACTGCAGGCGCACCTGCGGGCTCTGCGCCTGCAGGCGCAGCAGGGCGCGGTCGGCGCGTTGCTGCGCTTGCCGCAGCCGGTGCTGCTGCCAGCGCAGCAACGCGGCATGCTGGGAGCGCAGGCGCGCGCCGAGATCGCGCTGGTCGGGGACCAGCAATTCGGCGGCGACCGACGGGGTGGGGGCGCGCAGGTCGGCGGCGAAATCGGCCAGGGTCACGTCGGTCTCGTGGCCGACGGCCGACACAACCGGGGTGACTGCCGCGGCGATGGCGCGTGCCAGGTGTTCGTCGTTGAACGCCCACAGGTCCTCCAGCGAGCCGCCGCCGCGGGTCAGCAGGATCGCGTCGTAGCGGCCGCTGGCGTCGGCCTGGCGCAGCAAGGCGGCAATCTGCGCCGCGGCGCTGTCGCCCTGGACCAGGCTCGGCAGGATGTCCACCTGCAGCAGCGGCATGCGCCGGCCGAGCACGCTCAGCACATCGCGCACGGCGGCGCCGCTGGGCGAGGTGATGACCGCCAGGCGCCGCACGAAGCCGGGCAGGGCGCGCTTGCGCTCGCTGGCGAACAGGCCTTCGGCGGCGAGCCGGGCCTTGAGCTCCTCGAACGCCCGGCGCAACGCGCCTTCGCCGGCTTCCTCCAGATGGTCCAGCACCAACTGGTAATCGCCGCGCGCTTCGTACAGGGTCAGGCGCCCGCGTGCCAGTACGCGCAGGCCTTCGCGCGGCACGAACCGCAGCCATTGGCTCTTGGGCTTGAACATCGCGCAGCGCACCTGCGCGCGCGAGTCCTTCAGGGTGAAATACAGGTGGCCGGACGAGGGGCGGGTGACGTTGCCCAGTTCGCCTTCCACCCAGGCCAGCGGGAAGGTGCTCTCCAGCAGATCGCGGGCCAGCGTGTTGAGCTGGCTGGGGCTGAGGATCTGGTCGGCGCGATCGGACATGCGGGCGGTGCAGGGCGTACGGGCGCCTATCCTCGCACGTCGGCAGCTGCGGCCGGCTGCGTCGACGTGGCTGCATGCCGGGCCAGCGCCCATTGCACGTGCTCGCGCACCAGCGGCGAGGGATGCTGCGCGCGCGCGCCTAGCGCGGCCAGTACCTGTGGCGTGGTCGGCGCGTTGCCCAGCGCCACTGCCAGATTGCGCAGCCAGCGCTCGTGACCGCTGCGGCGGATCGCGCTGCCTTCGGTGCGGCGCAGGAACTCGTCTTCCTCCCAGGCGAACAGCTGCGCCAGCGTGGCCTTGTCCAGGTCGTTGCGCGCGCGGAAGTCCGGTTCGTCGCTGCGCTTGGCGAACTTGTTCCAGGGGCAGATCAGCTGGCAATCGTCGCAGCCGAAGATGCGGTTGCCGATCGCCGGGCGCAGTTCCTCGGGAATCGCGCCGTCGTGCTCGATGGTGAGGTAGGCGATGCAGCGGCGCGCATCGAGCCGGTACGGCGCGACGATCGCCTGGGTCGGGCAGACGTCGATGCAGCGCGTGCAGGTGCCGCAGTGGGCGCTGGCCGGCGGGTCGATCGGCAGCGGCAGATCGACGTAGATCTCGCCGAGGAAGAACCAGGAGCCGCCGTTGCGGTCGATCAGGCAGGTGTGCTTGCCGATCCAGCCCAGGCCGGCGTCGCGCGCCAGGGCGCGTTCGAGCACCGGCGCCGAATCGACGAACACGCGGTGGCCGAACGGGCCGATCTCGTCCTGGATGCGCTCGGCCAGCTTCTGCAGGCGGTTGCGCATCAGCTTGTGGTAGTCGCGGCCCAGCGCATAGCGCGCGACATAGGCGCGCTCGCCGTCGCGCAGCGTGTCCCAGGCCGAATCGTCGTCGTTGCGGCCGTAGTCCAGGCCCACCGAGATCACCCGCAGCGTGCCGGGGATCAGTTCCGCCGGGCGCGAGCGCTTGTCGCCGTGCTGGGCCATCCAGTGCATCGTGCCGTACAGGCCCTGTTGCAGCCAGTCGCGCAGATGCGCCTCGTCCTGCTGCAGTTCGATGCCGGCGATGCCGCAGCGCTGGAAGCCGAACGTGCGCGCCAGCGCGCGGATGCGCGCGGCGGCGGTGTGGGGATCGGCGATGTCGAGGCGGGCGGACATCGCGCAAGTATAGAATCCCGTGCATGTACAACTGCTTCGATCTCCATGCCACCGCGGACGCGCGCCGCATCGATGCGCAGGCCACCGCGCTGCTGGGCGGCGACGGCTACACGCTGATGCAGCGCGCCGGTCAGGCCGCGTGGCAGACGCTGTTGCAGCGCTGGCCGCAGGCGCAGCGCATCCTGGTGGCCTGTGGCAGCGGCAACAACGGTGGCGATGGCTACGTGCTGGCGCGGCTGGCGCATCGCGCCGGACGGCAGGTGCGCGTGCTGCAGTTGCCCGGGCGCGGTCCGCAATCGCCGCTGGCGCAGCGCGCCTGCACCGACTACATCGGCGTCGGCGGCCGTATCGAGGAGTTCGACGCGGCGCTGGCGCCGGCCGACGTAGTGGTCGATGCGTTGCTCGGCATCGGCCTCAATCGCGCGCCGGACGCCGAACTGGCGGCGCTGCTCGGCGCGCTGGGCGGACTTGGCGCGCCGGTACTGGCGCTGGATGTGCCCAGCGGCGTGGACGCCGAAACCGGCAGCGTGCCCGGCGCGGTGTTGCCGGCGTCGCTGACCTTGCAGTTCATCGTCGCCCATGCCGGCCTGCATACCGGTGCGGCCTTGAACCATGTCGGCGAGCGCGCGCTGGCGACGCTGGAGGTGCCGCTCGCCGCGTTTGCCGATTGCGCGCCGCGCGCGCAGGCCTGGACCGTCGGAGCCTTGCGCCGCCATCTGGCGCCGCGCCGGCAGGACAGCCACAAAGGCGATTCCGGGCATGTGCTGTGCGTCGGCGGCAATCTCGGCAGCGGCGGAGCGGTGATGCTCAGTGCCGAATCGGCCCTGCGCAGCGGCGCCGGCCTGGTCAGCGTGGCGACCCGCAGCGCGCACGTGGCGCCGCTACTGGCGCGCTGCCCGGAGGCGATGGCGCATGCGGTCGACGAGGCGGCGGCGCTGACGCCGTTGCTGCGCAAGGCCAGCGTGGTTGCGCTCGGTCCCGGGCTGGGCCAGGACGCCTGGGCGCAGGCGCTGTGGCAGACGGTCCTGGCCGATGAGGATCGCGCGCTGGTGCTGGATGCCGACGCATTGAATCTGCTCGCACAGGCGCCGCGCGCGGTGCCGCAGGCGGTACTGACCCCGCATCCCGGCGAGGCCGGGCGCCTGC
>NZ_AQOJ01000530.1:0-387 GCF_000364685.1 Xanthomonas sp. SHU 166 | reverse complement strand
ATCGCCACCGCCGAGGTGCAACGCGATCGCTTCGCGGCCGCCGCGGCCTTGGCCGAACGCTACCAGGCGACGATTGTGCTGAAGGGGGCCGGCAGCCTGGTCGCCGCGCCCGGGCAGACGCCGCGGGTGATCGCCGCCGGCAATCCGGGCATGGCGGTTGGTGGCATGGGCGATCTGTTGACCGGGGTGGTCACGGCGCTGCGCGCGCAAGGGTTGCCGGCGTTCGAGGCGGCCAGCGTCGGCGCGCTGCTGCATGCCGGCGCCGGCGATCGCGCGGCTGCCGCGGGCCAGCGCGGGTTGCTGCCGACCGATCTGTTGCCGGCGCTGCGGCGCCTGTCCAATCCGGAATCCGAACCATGAGCCTCAGCTTGTTCCTGCCCGACAGCG
>NZ_AQOJ01000529.1:0-978 GCF_000364685.1 Xanthomonas sp. SHU 166 | reverse complement strand
CACCGAACGGCTCGGTCGCGCGCTGGCCTCGACCCGCCCGGCGCAGGCCGCGGTGCATCTGCACGGGGACCTGGGCGCAGGTAAATCGACTCTGGCGCGGGCGCTGCTGCGCGCGCTCGGCGTGCAGGGCGCGATCCGCAGCCCCACCTATACCTTGGTGGAGCGCTACCCGCTGGCCGATGGCGAAGCCTGGCATCTGGATCTGTACCGCATCGGCGCGGCCGGCGAGCTGGATTTTCTGGGGTTGGACGAGGGCGGGGCCACGCTGTGGCTGGTGGAATGGCCCGAGCGCGGCGGCGACGTGCTGGCGCCCGCCGATCTGGACGTGCGCCTGGCCGTGCACGGCGACGGGCGCCGTGTCGCCCTGCAGGCACGTACCGAGGTGGGGACCGCCTGGCTGGCGCAGCTGGCCCAGCAGGCCGACTTGCAGGGACTTTTTGCCGGCTGACGCTAGAAAGTGAAGGCAGGTTATGGATTATTAAGGGAAAACCGCTTGCCTTTGACTCCCGGCGATGTTTGAATCGCGTTATGCGCCCGGGGACCCGTTTTTTCGCCAGTTTCGCCGCTGCCGCAGGCTGGTGCCTGGCGGCGCAGACGGCGTTTGCCGGGCAGGTGCAGTCGGTCTCGCTCGACAACGGCGCCACCGGCACCCGCGCCGAGATCCGTCTGCAGGGCAGTGGCGGCTTCAGCACGCTGTCGCTGGCCAATCCGAATCGTCTGGTCGTCGATCTTCCCGATTCCTCCGCCGCCAAGGGCCTGAAGTTGCCGGCCGGCGGCGGCGTGGTCAGCGCAGTGCGCACCGGCCATCCGGTGCCGGGCACCTTGCGCATCGTGTTCGACCTGAGCAGTTCGGTGGTGGCGTTCAAGCCGCAGATGCAGACCATCGGCGGCAGTTCGGTGCTGGTGATCGAGTGGCCGGGCGAGGCCCCGGCGGGCAAGGTGGTCGCCGCCGACGCGCCGGCAGCCGTGGCCCCGCTG
>NZ_AQOJ01000528.1:0-2350 GCF_000364685.1 Xanthomonas sp. SHU 166 | reverse complement strand
GCTGGCCGGCGGCGCACCGGAAGAACTGGGCGACAGCGTACGCGTGCTGTGTTCTCCCGGGCGCCAGCCGCGCTTCGCGCGCTGACCGGCACCACCCCGGCTCAGCGCGGCGGCGCCTGCTGCATGCTGCTGCGCCAGGCGTCCAGGAACTGACGTCGCTTCAGCGCATCCAGATACACCAGCAGCCCCGGGCCCAGCGCGATCGGACGGAACGCCGACGCAGCGGCCGGCCCACCCTGCGCCGCCACGCCTGGCTGCGGCAGGATCGGCTGCAGCCGCGCCTCGCGCGACAGCCCCTGCTGCCCGCGCGGCGACAGCAGGTAATCCAGGAAACGGCGCGCCTCGGCCGCGTGTGGGCTGTCGCGCGGGATCACCGCGGTGCGCAGCGCGACCAGGGTGTAGTCCTCCGGCTGCACGATCGCCAGCGGCGCGCCGGCATCGATGCGCGCCTGCGCGTACGAACCCAGCACGTTGTAGGCCAGCAGCAGGTCGCCGCGCGCGACCTTGTCCAGCAGCACGCCGGTGCGTTCTTCCAGCACCACCTGGTTGTCGCCCATCGCCGCCAGCAACGCGCCGGCCATGCTGCCGAGCTGGCTGTCCTGGGTCGCGAACAGGTAGCCCACGCCGCTGCGCTCCACGTCGTAGGTGCCGATACGCCCACGCAGCGGCGAGCCCGGCGCGCGCAGCAGTTCCAGCAGCCGGCGGCGGGTGCGCGGCACCTGCGCGGCCGGCAGCCGCGCGGTGTTGTAGACGATCGCCACCGGCTCGTAGCTGATGCCGAAGACCTCGTGCCGCCACTGTGCCCACGCCGGCAGCGCCTCGGTCTGCGGCGAGCGGTGCGCCAGTGCGTGACCGTCGTTCACCAGCTTGGTCTGCAGATCCATGCTGGCGCTGATCAGCAGATCGGCGCAGCGCGGGCCAGGGCCTGGATGCAGGTAGCGCCGGTAGATATCGCCGGCGATCACGTCCTGGTACACCACCTCGGTGTGCGGATGCAGGCGCTGGTAGTCGCCGATCACCGCGGCGAACACCTCGATGTCGGTCGAACCCTGGATGCACAGTTGTGCGGTGGCCGCGCCCTGCGCCGGGAAGCGGCGCACGTCGCCGGGCGCGGCCAGCGCGGCATTGGCAAGCAGCGCGGTCAGCAGCAGCGGCAGACCGCGCAGCAGTGCGGGCAGGATCATGGATGCAACCTCGGCAGGTGCAGGCTGGCGATCAGGCCGCCGCCTACGCGATTGGACAGGTCGATGCGCCCGCCATGGGCCTCGACCACGCGCTTGACGATCGCCAGGCCCAGCCCGGCGCCGCCGGCGGCCGCACCCTCGCCGCGCACGAAACGTTCGAACACGCGTTCGGCTTCGGCGGCGGCGATGCCCGGGCCATGGTCGGCCACGGTCACCACGCAATCGCGCGCGCTGCAGGTCAGCGCCACCTGCAGCGCGCCATCGCCGCCGTACTTGCAGGCATTGTCGATCAGATTCTTGATCGCCTCGCGCAACAGCAGCGCATCGCCGCGCACCAGCGCCGGTTCGCTGGCGACGGCCAGTTGCACGCGTGGCCGCGGCGCGGCCTGCGGCACGGCCTCGTGCAGCGCCTGGTGCAACACCTCGGCCAGGTCGACGCTGGCGTAGCGCTGCAGGTTGGAACGGTGGATCACGCTGGCGTCGCTGAGCAACTGGTTGAGCAGGCGGCTCATGTGCGTGGCATTGCGCTCGATCGCCTCCAGGCTGCGACGCATCTCGTGCGGGTCGTCCTCGTCCAGCGCCAGTTGCGCCTGCGCACGCAGCGCCGCCAGCGGCGTGCGCATCTGGTGCGCGGCCTCGGCCATGAACGCACGCAGGGTCTCGTTGCTGCCGGCCAGGCGCGCCATGAAGCGGTTCAGCGCCGCCACCATCTGCTGCATCTCCTGCGGCGCCGTCGCGGCCACCGGCTTCAGTTCGGACGGTTCGCGCCGCGACAGTTCGTGCTCCAGCGTGCGCAGCGGCCGCAGCGCACGCGATACGCCCAGCCATACCAGCGCCAAGGCCAGCAGCGACAACAGCACGATCGCCACCAGCGCGTGCAGCACCACGTCCTGCGCCAGCGCCTCGCGGGCGCGCCGGGTCTGCCCCACCTGCACCCACACCTGGTCCTGCGCCGCCGCCGAGGACACCCGCCGCGAGACCACCGCAAAGCGCACCGGCTCGCCGCTGTAGACCGCATCGAACAAGCGCGGCGGCGCGCTGGCGCGCGGCAGCGACGGCGCCGCCGGCAGGTCGTCGTAGCCGGTGATGGTGCGCCCGCGCGCATCGAACACGCGGTAGAACACCCGGTCCTCCGGCGCCATCGCCAGCAGGTCCAGCGCGGCATA
>NZ_AQOJ01000527.1:0-9103 GCF_000364685.1 Xanthomonas sp. SHU 166 | reverse complement strand
CCTGCCACTGACCGCCGGCCAGCGCCACCGAGTCGACGATGGATAGTGCCGAGGACACCAGCAGGTGGTCGTAGGAGCGGTTGGCGGCACGCTGGCCGTAGTCGCGGGCGACGAAGAACAGCGCCACCGCGCCGAGCAGCGACAGCGCGCCCAGGTAACGCAGCAGCGTGCGCCGGATCGACGGCGCCGGCGGCGCGGCCTCAGCCATCGCCGTCCGCTGCCGCCGGGTCCGGCGGCGACGCGGCCGCCTCCAGCTTGTAGCCGACGCCGCGCACGGTGACGATGCGCAGCGGCGCGTCGGCCAGCTTCTTGCGCAGGCGCCCGACGTACAGTTCGATCGCATTCGGCCCGGCCTCGTCGTCGAAGCCGAACAGGCCGTTGCCGATCTCGTCCTTGCCCACCACCTGGCCGAGCCGGCCAATCAGGATCTCCAGCAGCCGATACTCGCGGTTGGGCAGTTCGATCGGCGTGCCGTGCAGGCTGACGCTGTGCGCGGCGTTGTCGAAGGCGAAACCGCCGAGCTGCACCACCTCGCTGGCCTGGCCGCGATTGCGCCGCAGCAACACCCGGCAGCGCGCCTCGAACTCGCGAAAGTCGAACGGCTTGCCCAGGTAATCGTCGGCGCCCACGTCCAGCGCCTGCACCCGATCCTCGATGCCGTCGCGCGCGGTCAGCATCAGCACCGGCGTGGTGTCGCCACGCTCGCGCAGCCCGGCCAACACGCGCAGCCCATCCAGCCCGGGCAGACCGATGTCCAGCACCACCAGATCGAAGCGCTGGTAGCGCAGCACCCCGGCCGCACTCAAGCCATCGCGCTGCCAATCCACCGCATGCCCGCTGCGGCGCATGCGCCGCACGATCGCATCGGCGAGATCGGCGTTGTCTTCTACCAGGAGCAGGCGCATTGGAGGCCGGGAATGGTGAATCGGGAATGGGGAATGGAAACAGCAACGGCAGAAGCCTAGCGCATCCAGGAACGTGCTTTTTCGATTCCCCATTCTCGATTCCCGATTCCCCACCGCCGACAGGTCGTTGACAGCTACGTCCGACTAGGCTGCGTCCATGCCGGTCCGCGGCCGTTGCGGACGGACCGATCCAATCGCTGCGACACGCACCTGGGAGGGGACGTGGAACTGAAGACTCTGACATGGGGCAGCGCCTGCGCGCTGCTGTGCCTGGCCGGTTCGGTGCACGCCGCCAGCGACGACGACGGCCCGGTGACCGCCGAACTCGGCGGGCGGCTGCACTGGGATTTCGCCCACTTCGACAACGACCGGCGCGGCACGCCCAATCCCGACGACACCGAGATCCGCCGCTTGTGGCTGGACGTGTCCGGCAAGGTCTTCGGCTTCGGCTACAAGGTCGAAGGCGATTTCGCCGGGCTGCAGGACGACTTCAACGGCAAGGGCATCGAGGCCAAGGACGTCTACCTCACCCGTAAATTCGATGCCGGCACGCTCACCGTGGGCCAGTTCAAGCAGTACTTCACGCTCGACGACCGCACCGGCTCCAACTTCGGCCAGTTCCTGGAGCGCAGCGGCGCGGCCAGTACGCTGGCGCCGCTGTACCGCAAGGCGGTGTCGTGGCAGGCCGCGGGCACCGACTACACCTGGGCGGCCAGCGTCTACAGCCTGCAGAGCATCGACGTCTCCAACGTCCGCGGCCACGCGTTCGGCGGCCGCGGCACCTGGGCGCCGGACGCGCGCGACGGCGACGTGCTGCATCTGGGCCTGTCGCTGGCGCACGAGCACTACGACCATCCCGGCGCCGGCGGTGCGCCGGCGCTGAGCATCCGCCCGCGCCCGGCCGGGCACCTGTCCGACGCCAGCCGCGTCACCCTGGCGCGCTTCGCCGACGGCCGCGACACCGACGTGGACAAGTGGTCGCTGGAATACGCGCAGGTGCGAGGGCCGCTGTCGTGGCAGGGCGAGTTCAGCGGCGGGCTGTTCGACGACGGCGCGCAGCGTGCCGACGTGATGGCGGCCTACGGCTTCGTCAGTTGGTTCGCCACCGGCGAATCGCGCCGCTACGACAGCAAGACCGGGCGTTTCACCCGCATCAGGCAGGTCAATCACAACTACGGTGCCTTCGAACTGGCATTGCGCTACGACCGCATGTGGGGCGAGCAGCACCGCGACGGGCAGCCCGATCTGCTCGACGCTTCCACCGCCTCGTGGACGCTGGCCGGCAACTGGTACCTCAAGCCGAACCTGCGGCTGATGCTCAACCTGATCGACAGCCGCAACCGCGACCACCTGGCCGGCGTGACGCTGGACCATACGCGGGCGATCACTGGGCGCTTTCAGTATGACTTCTGAGTGCCGGGATTGGGGAATGGGGATTCGGGATTCGCAACGGCGGGATCGTGCGATGTGACGTCTGGTCGGCCTCTTTTCGGATCCCTGATGCGGGGTCCATCTTCTTTCATGCACTGCCCTGAGGAACTTCCATGCTGACCGCGCTCGGTTTCGGAATGGTCATTACCTTCATGTACCTGATCATGAGCAAGCGGCTGTCGCCGCTGGTCGCGCTGATCATCGTGCCGATCGTGTTCGCGCTGGCCGGCGGCTTCGGCACCGGCATCAATGAGATGATGTTGGAGGGGATCAAGAAGATCGCGCCCACCGGCGTCATGCTGATGTTCGCGATCCTGTACTTCGGGGTGATGATCGACGCCGGCCTGTTCGATCCGCTGGTGCGGCGCATCTTGCGCCTGGTCAAGGGCGACCCGATGAAGATCGTGGTCGGCACCGCGGTGCTGGCGCTGCTGATCTCGCTCGACGGCGACGGCTCCACCACCTACATGATCACCGTCTCGGCGATGCTGCCGCTGTACCGGCGGCTGGGCATGAACGCGCTGAACATGACCTGCGTGACCATCCTCGCCGGCGGCGTGATGAACCTGACGCCGTGGGGCGGCCCGACCGCACGCGCGGCCACCGCCCTGCACGTGGACCCGGCCGACGTGTTCGTGCCGCTGGTGCCGGCGATGGCGCTGGCGATCGTCGGCATCCTGCTGCTGGCCTGGTACCTGGGCATGAAGGAACGCCGCCGCCTCGGCGTGGTGACGCTGCCCGGCGATGCCTGGATGGACGGCAGCGTGGCCGACGACGGCGAGGCGCTGCCCACCGTGGAGGATGCCGAGGACATCAAGCGGCCGCGGCTGCTGTGGGTGAACCTGGCGTTGACCCTGGCGCTGATGGCGGCGCTGGTGATCGGCGTGCTGCCGATGCCGGTGCTGTTCATGATCGGCTTCGCGCTGGCGCTGCTGATCAACTACCCGAACCTGGCCGAGCAGCGCCGCCGCCTGGTCAACCATGCCGGCAACGTGCTGTCGGTGGTGTCGCTGATCTTCGCCGCGGGCGTGTTCACCGGCATCCTCTCCAACACCGGCATGGTCGAGGCGATGTCGCGCAGCTTCCTGGCGGTGATCCCCGACGCATGGGGGCCGTACCTGGCGGTGATCACCGCACTGGCGAGCATGCCCTTCACCTTCTTCATGTCCAACGACGCCTTCTACTTCGGCGTGCTGCCGATCCTGTCCGACGCCGCCAGCCACTACGGCATCACCCCGGTGGAAATGGCCCGCGCCTCGCTGGCCGGACAGCCGGTGCACCTGCTCAGCCCGCTGGTGCCCTCCACCTACCTGCTGGTCGGCCTGGCCAAGGTCGACTTCGCCGACCACCAGCGCTTCACCCTGAAATGGGCGGTGCTGGTGTCGTTGGTGTTGATGGGCGGCGGGTTGTTGTTCGGCCTGTTTCCTTTGGCGAAGTGAGCGCCGCCCGGGATTGGGGATTGGGCATTGGGGATTCGTAGAAGCTACCGCCCGCGCGCCCGTCCAATCCCGACTCCCCAATCCCGAATCCCAACTCCGAAGGAGTTCAACGTGACCCTCAGAATCGCCTACGTCACCAGCGGCATGGGCAGCATCGGCACCGCGATCTGCCAGAAGCTAGCGCGCAACGGCCATACCGTGGTCGCCGGCTGCGGGCCGGACTCGCCGCGCAAGTCGGCGTGGCTGCGCGAGCAGCGCGAGCTCGGCTTCGATTTCATCGCCTCCGAGGGCAACGCCACCGACTGGGATTCGACGGTGGCGGCGTTCGCCAAGGTCAAGGCTGAGGTCGGCGAGATCGACGTGCTGGTCAACAACGCCGGCGGCAGCCGCGACATGCTGTTCCGGCAGATGGGCCGCGAGGACTGGCAGGCGGTGATCGCCAGCAACCTGCATGCGCTGTTCAACATCACCAAGCAGGTGGTGGACGGCATGACCGCGCGCGGCTGGGGCCGTATCGTCAACATCGGCGCGGTCAGCGCGCAGAAGGGCCAGATCGGGCAGATCAACTACGCCACCGCCAAGGCGGCGATGCAGGGGTTCAGCCGCGCGCTGGCGCAGGAAGTGGCCTCGCGCGGGGTCACCGTCAACACGGTGTCGCCCGGCTACATCGCCAGCGCGGCGATCAGCGGCTTCCCGCCGGACGTGCTCGATCGTCTCGCCAGTTCGGTACCGCTGCGCCGGCTTGGCAAGCCCGAGGAAGTGGCGGCGCTGTGCGCCTGGCTGGCCTCGGACGAGGCCGCCTACGTCACCGGCGCCGACTACGCGGTCAACGGCGGCCTGCACATGGCCTAGTGCCTCGCCTGCCCCGCACGGCGCCACGGTTGCGCGTGCATGCAGTGGAGACGCGAGACGTGGACCTGCGCTCGACCGCGACGGATGCGCCCGCGCGCAGCCGCCGGATTCGGCAGGCAGGCACGCCGCGGCATACGCGAACAGGCATGCAGCGCGCCATCGCCGCGGCAATGCAGCCGCGGCGTGCAAAGCGCCGCGACGCCCGCCTGGCATACACTGCCGGTTCCGCTTCGTCCGTCGCGCCCGCTCCGCATGTCCGACAAACCCGAACCCGGCGCGCCCGCCGCGCGCCTGCAGATGGCCGACATCGCGCGCATGGCCGGCGTCTCCGAATCCACGGTGTCGCGTGCGCTGGCCGACAACCCGGTGGTCGCCGAACGCACCCGCGCCTACATCAAGCAGCTGGCCCGCGACGCCGGCTACCGCGTCGATCCGGTCGCACGCAGCCTGCGCTCGCGCCGCTCCAACATCGTCTGCGTGGCGGTGCCGCTGATGCACGCGCACGAGCAGCCGCTGTCGGACCCGTTCATGATGACCATGCTGGCGCTGCTGGCCGACGCGCTGACCGCGCGCGGCTACAGCATGCTGCTGTCCAAGCTGGACCAGCACCAGGATCACTGGGTCGAGGACCTGGCGCGCAACAGCCGCGCTGACGGCGTCATCATGCTCGGCCAGAGCCACGAGCACGCCTCGCTCGACGCCGCCGCGCGCGGCGGCCTGCCGATGCTGGTGTGGGGCAGCCGCATCGACGGCCAGGCCTATGCCAGCGTGGGCAGCGACAACCTGCGCGGCGGCGAACTGGCCACCGCGCACCTGATCGAACATGGCCGCCGGCGCATCGCCTTCCTCGGCGACGAGCAGTTGCCGGAAGTGGCGCCGCGCTTCGCCGGCTACCGGCGCATGCTCGACGCACACGGCCTGGCGTTCGACCCGCGGCTGCACGCGCGCAGCCACTTCCTCAGCGAGGACGCCTACCGCCTGACCCGGGCGATGCTGAAGAAGACCGACCCGCCGGATGCGGTGTTTGCCGCCTCCGACGTGATCGCCCTGGGCGCGATCCGCGCCCTCATCGAAGCCGGCCACCGCGTGCCGCAGGACATCGCCCTGGTCGGCTTCGACGACATCCCCCTGGCCGCCTACAGCCAGCCACCGCTGACCACCGTGCGCCAGGACCTGGCCCAGGCCGCCACCCTGCTGGTGGACGGCGTGCTGAACCTGATCGCCGGCACGCCGGTGGAATCGGTGGAGCTGCCGGTGAGTCTGGTCGTGCGGGAATCGGCCTGAGGCGGGGATAGCGCCGTCGAGAACGCAGCAAGGACGCCCATCTGCGCCGGTTGCTGCGGAGCGCGCGTCCAGCGCACCAGAACCCCAGTTGCAGCGGCTCCTGGCGCCCTCCCCCGCGATGCCAGCGCAAATCGCGGCACAATGGGTCACCAGGCTCCGACGACTCGTGCCGCATGCAACGCATTTCGCCCCTGAACATCGTGGACCTGCTGCTCGATGCGGTCTGCATCGTCGAGCCGGACAGCACCATCGTGTTCGTCAGCCCCGCCTTCGAGCGCATCTTCGGCTATACGCCGCAGGAGGTGACAGGCAAGCGCATGCTCGACATGGTGCATCCCGACGACCTGCCGGCCACCCGCGCGCAGGCCGACAGCATCACCGAGGGCGCGCTGCAGCTCCACTTCGAGAACCGCTACATCCGCAAGGACGGGCGCATCGCGCACATTCGCTGGACCGCGCGCTGGATCGCCGACTACAGCATGCGCCTGGCCGTGGCGCACGACATCACCGAACGCAAGTCGACCGAGGCGCTGCAGGCGGCGCTCTACGGCATTTCGGAGGCGGCCCATACCGAGCAGACGCTGGAGTCGCTGTGCAGCCGCATCCACCAGATCATCGGCGAACTGCTGCCTGCCACCAATTTTTCCGTGGCGCTGTACGACGCGTCGTCGCAGACGCTGCGCTTTCCCTACCATGCCGATGAGCACCATGCCGCACCGCCCTGCCTGCTGCTGGCCGAGGCGCCGCTGCACGCCGAGGTGATCCGCACCGGCTGCACGCTCCTGCGCGCACCCTACGCCCCCATCACGCCGGCATCAGGTGGACTGGAGCAGTCCGCGCTCGCACCGCAGCCCCATTCGTGGCTGGGCGTTCCGCTGCAGACACCGAAGGGCGTTCTCGGCCTGCTGGTGCTGCTCGGCTATTCCGAACAGTCGCACTACACCGACAAGGACCAGGCGCTGCTGCAGTTCGTGTCCACCCAGGTGGCAGCCGCCGTCGAGCGCAAGCAGACGCTGGAACGCCTGCAGCACATGGCCCAGTACGACCATCTGACCCAGCTCCCCAATCGCCAGCTGTTCCTGGACCGGCTCGAGACCGCCCTGGTGCAGGCCCGGCGCGCGCGCAGACGGCTGTCGCTGTTGTTCATCGACCTGGATCGCTTCAAGGACGTGAACGACACCCTCGGCCATGCGGTCGGCGATCTGCTGCTGCAGCGCGTGGCCGGGCGCCTGCTCGACTGCGTCCGCGCATCGGACACGGTCGCCCGGCTGGGCGGGGACGAATTCGTGGTGCTGATCGAAGGCTGCCACTCGGCCGACCATGCCACGGCAACGGCCAACAGGATCCTGGCTGTCTTCGGCGAGGCGTTCGACCTGGACGGCCACCACCTGCACGTGTTGCCCAGCATCGGCGTGGCGTTCTACCCCGATCACGGCGACGACGCCCACAGCCTGCTGGTGCATGCCGATGGGGCGATGTACCGCGCGAAGAAGGCCGGTGGCAATCGGATCGGCGTGGCGTCCATGGCATGAGCCACACGTCGCCAGGCCAGCGGCGTTCGTGCAACGGGATGGACCGCGCCGTGCGAGATCGGAGATCGCCGCTGCGGCGGCGCTTCAGTGCGCCGCGCCGCGCTTTTCCGATTCCCCATTCGCGGTTCCCCATTCCCGACGCTTCACCAACAACATCGCCACCGCGGCCGCCAGCATCAGCGCGCCGGCCAGGCGAATGACGTTGCGCGGGTCGCCCTGCAGCAGGCGGTCGTAGTACAGCGGCAGGGTCACGATCTGGATCAGCATCGGCAGCACGATGAACAGGTTGAACAGGCCCATGTACACGCCGGTGCGCTCGGGCGGGATGCTGTTGGCCAGCATCAGGTAGGGATTGCCCATCATGCTGGCCCAGGCCAGGCCGATGCCGAGCATCGGCAGCAGCAACAGCCAGCGATCGTGGATCGACGGCAGCACGCACATGCCGACGCCGGCGGCGACCAGGCAGGCGGCGTGGGTGGCCTTGGGGCCGAACCGCCGCGCCACCGGCACCATCGCGAACGCGGCCAGGAAGGCGACGAAGTTGTAGAAGCCGCCGATCTGCCCGTTGACCAGGACCGCCTCGCGGAAGCCATGCGAATCGGCCGCGGTGGTGCCGAACAGCGTGGTCGACAGCGACAGCACGATGTACTGCCAGTAACAGAACATCGCATACCACTGGAACAGCATCACCGGCGCCATCTGCCGCATCGTCGGGGGCATCTGTCGCACCGCGTCGACGATCTCGCGCAGCGTCGCCAGCGGCCCGACCGCGGCGCTGCGCAGGCGCTGCAGCTCCGCCGCCGGCAGCATCGGCTCGCGCACGCTGCGCGCGGTGAGCAGGATCGAGGCGGCGGAGAAGCCCGCACCGATCGCGAACGCGGCGATGGTGACATAGGGAATGTGGTGGGCGTTGGCCGCGTCCTGGTTCATGCCCAGCCACACCAGCAACGGCGGGGTGACATAGGCCAGGGTCTGGCCGAGGCCGGTGAACGCGCTCTGGGTCAGGTAGCCCAGCGGCCGCTGCGGCGGCGCCAGCACGTCGCTGACCAGCGCGCGGTACGGCTCCATCGCCACGTTGTTGGCCGCATCCAGCATCCACAGCAGCGCCACCGCCATCCACAGCGCCACGCTGAAGGGCATGGTCAGCAGGCACAGGCTGCACACCAGCGCGCCCACCACCATGTACGGCATGCGTCGGCCCCAGCGGGTGACGGTGCGGTCGCTGAGCACGCCGACCACCGGTTGCAGCACCAGCCCGGTGATGGGGCCGGCCAGCCACAGGTAGGGCAGGTTGGCGTGGTCGGCGCCCAGGTAGTTGTAGATCGGGCTCATGTTGCTCTGCTGCAGCCCGAAGCTGTACTGCACGCCGAAGAAACCGGCGTTGAGCGCCAGCACGCGCGAGAGCGGAAGCAGGGGACGATCGGAACGCATGAGCATCGGCATCGGCCTGGGCGGGTCGGGCACGCGGGAGGCGTGCCGCAGCGGCGGAGCGGAGTGTCGCCGCGCCTGCAATCGTTTGTAACGCTGCGCCGCACCATGCAGAATGCCTCGATCTCTCATCGATAAGGTTGGCGCAAGCGCCATTGGTGGATTTGCTGCACTGCAAATTGCAATCGATTGCGGACGACCTTATCTGTACGCCGCCGCACCCACCGTCCGC
>NZ_AQOJ01000526.1:0-25041 GCF_000364685.1 Xanthomonas sp. SHU 166 | reverse complement strand
CGGCGCCCCGCCACCCACTGCACCACTCGCTTCGGGAGAGACAGCGATGCACCACCCTTCGATCCGCCTGCAGACCCTGGCCCTGGCCGTCGCCGCGGCGCTGTCCGCACCGGCGGCGCTCGCGCAACAGGCCACGCCCGCCGCTGCCGACGCCCCGGCGGCGCAGGGCGACGTGGTCAGCCTGGACTCGGTGTTCGTCACCGGCACCGCCACGCCCAAGAGCAAGCTCAAGTCCAGCGTCTCGGTGAGCACGGTCGGCGCCGAGGCGATCGAACAGTCGGCGCCGCGCAGCACCGCCGAGATCTTCCGCAACATCCCCGGCATCCGCTCCGAATCCAGCGGCGGCGAAGGCAACGCCAACATCGCCGTGCGCGGCCTGCCGGTCGCCTCCGGCGGCGCCAAGTTCCTGCAGTTGCAGGAAGACGGGCTGCCGGTGCTGGAGTTCGGCGACATCGCCTTCGGCAACGCCGACATCTTCCTGCGCGCGGACTACAGCCTGGAGCGCATCGAAGCGATTCGCGGCGGCTCGGCCTCCACCTTCGCCAGCAACTCACCCGGCGGCATCATCAACTTCATCAGCAAGACCGGCGACACCGCCGGCGGCAGCGTCGGCCTCACCCGCGGCCTGGGCGGCTACGACAACACCCGCCTGGACTTCGACTACGGCGCACCGTTCGCCGAGCACTGGCAGTTCAACGTCGGCGGCTTCTACCGCCGCGGCGATGGCGTGCGCGATGCCGGCTACACCACCGACAAGGGCGGCCAGCTCAAGGCCAACCTGACCCGGCTGTTCGACAACGGTTACGTGCGCGTCTACGCCAAGTACCTCAACGACCGCGCCGCCGGCTACCTGCCGGTTCCCACGCGGGTCAGCGGCAGCGACGGGTCGCCGCACTTCGGCAGCATCGACGGTTTCGATCCCGGCACCGACACGCTGTACAGCCCGTACTTCCGCAGCAGCGCCACCCTCGATGGCGGCAACAAGCCCTCGCGGGTGGAACTGGGCGACGGCATGCACCCGCTGTCGCGCGCGTTCGGCGCCGAGGCGCAGTTCGACATCGGCGGCGGCTGGACCCTGACCGACAAGTTCCGCATCGCCGACACCTCCGGCCGCTTCGTTTCGCCGTTCCCGGCGCAAGTCGCCGATGCCGGCGCGCTGGCGGCGAGCATCGGCGGCGGCGGCGCCGGCCTGCGCTACGTCGACGGCCCGAACGCCGGCCAGGCCTACACCGGCCTGGCGCTGCGCACGCATCTGTTCAACGTGCACCTCAACGACCTGGGCAACGCGGTCAACGACCTCAGCCTGGCGCGCGACTTCGGCAGCGGCGACGGCGGCAACCTCAACCTCAAGGCCGGCTGGTACGCCTCGCGGCAGACCATCGACGTGGACTGGACCTGGAACTCCTACGTGCAGTCGCTGGGGCACCGCCCGCGGCTGCTGGACGTGGTCGCCGCCGACGGCAGTCTGCGCTCGCAGGACGGCCTGTATGCCTACGGCGTGCCGTATTGGGGACTGGACAACACCCGCCACTACGACGTGCGTTACGACATCAACGCGCCGTACCTGGCGCTGAGCTGGGACCAGGGCCCGCTGAGCGTGGACGGCAGCCTGCGCTACGACATGGGCCGCGCGCGCGGCAACACCGCCGGCGGCGTGCTGGCCAGCAATGTCGACGTGAACGGCGACGGCGTGATCGAGGCGCCGGAGCAACGCGTGGCGACCATCGACTACGCCAACCCCAAGCCGGTGCGCTACGACTGGAACTACCTGTCGTATTCGTTCGGCGGCAACTACATGCTCAACGACGACCTGGCCGCATTCGCGCGCTACAGCCGCGGCGCCCGCGCCAACGCCGACCGCCTGCTGTTCGGCGTGGTCCGCGACGACGGCTCGGTGTCCTCCAACGAGGCGGTGAACGTGGTCAAGCAGCTTGAGGGCGGCTTGAAGTGGCGCAGCGGCGGGCTGAGCCTGTTCGCCACCGCCTTCGCCGCGCGCACCCAGGAGCAGAATTACGAAGCCACCACCCAGCGCTTCTTCGACCGCACCTACAAGGCGCACGGCCTCGAGCTGGAAGCCGCATACCGCACCGGCGGCTTCACCCTCAACGGTGGCCTGACCTGGACAGACGCCACCATCGACAAGGACCAGATCACCCCGGCCAACGCCGGCAACACCCCGCGTCGGCAGGCGCGCTTCGTCTGGCAGCTGACGCCGAGCTACCGCGGCGAGCGCTACCAGGTCGGGGTCAACGCGATCGGCACCAGTTCGGCCTACACCCAGGACAGCAATCAGCTGAAGATGCCCGGCTACACCCAGGTCAATCTGTTCGGCGACTACCGCATCACCGATGCGCTGACCGTCTCGCTCAACGTCAACAACCTGTTCAACACCTTCGGCCTGACCGAAGCGGAGGAAGCGTCGATCGCCGACGCGGCTTCCGGCGTGATCCGTGCGCGCTCGATCCCGGGCCGCACTTCCAGCATCAGCCTGCGCTACGACTTCTGACGAGGACCGCACATCCGCGCCCCACCGGGGGCGCGGCCAAGCCCCCCATGACCGCACCCGCCCCTTCCGCACTGTCCGCGCTCGCCCATACCCTGTGGCAGGCGCATCTGCATCCGGCTACCGCCGACGCGCTGCTGCCGCGCCTGCAGCGCCACGGCGAACGCCTGCTCGCCCCATTGCATGCGCTGTACGCTGCGCATCCGGCCTTCGCGCAGTGGTTGCCGCAGTGGCTGACGCAATTGGCGGCCACCGCCAACGCGCGGCCGTCGGCGCTGCGCCAGCTCGATGCCGAGCGCGCGCCCGACTGGTTCGCCACCCCGGCGATGCTCGGCTACAGCGCCTATGTCGACCGCTTCGCCGGGACCTTGCATGGCGTCGGCGAACGCGTGCCCTACCTGCAGGAACTGGGTGTTCGCTACCTGCACCTGCTGCCGTTCCTGCGCGCGCGCGCAGGCGACAACGACGGCGGCTTCGCGGTCAGCGACTACGGCCAGGTCGAACCGCGCCTCGGCGACACCGCCGACCTGGCGGCACTGACCGCACGCCTGCGCGCGGCCGGCATCAGCCTGTGCGCCGACTTCGTGCTCAACCACACCGCCGACGACCATCCCTGGGCGCTGGCAGCCAAGCGCGGCGATGCGCGGTATCTGGACTACTACCACCACTTTCGCGACCGCGACGCGGTGGATGCCTACGAGCGCCCCCTGGGCCAGGTGTTCCCGCACACCGCGCCGGGCAACTTCACCTGGGTGGAGGACGCCGACGCGTGGCTGTGGACCACGTTCTATCCCTACCAATGGGATCTGGACTGGAGCAATCCGGCGGTGTTCGGCGAGATGGCGCTGGCGCTGCTGCGCCTGGCCAACCTGGGCGTGGAGGTGTTCCGCCTGGATTCCACCGCCTACCTGTGGAAGCGTCCCGGCACCGATTGCATGAACCAGCCGGAGGCGCACACCATCCTGCAGGCGCTGCGCGCGCTCACCGACATCCTTGCGCCGGCGGTCCTGCTGAAGGCCGAGGCGATCGTGCCGATGGCGCAGTTGCCGCCCTACTTTGGCGACGGCGCCGCGCGCGGCCACGAATGCCACCTGGCCTACCACAGCACGCTGATGGCGGCCGGCTGGGTGGCCCTGGCCGAGCAGCGCGGCGACATCGTGCAGGCGGCGATCGCACACACGCCGGCGCTGCCGCCGGCCTGCGGCTGGCTCAGCTACGTACGCTGCCATGACGATATCGGCTGGAACGTGCTGCAGCGCGAAGCCGCCGGTGGCGATGGCGTGGCGCCGTTCGCGCTGGCGCGCATCGCCCAGTTCTACGCCGGCGACACAGCGGACAGCTACGCGCGCGGCGAAGCCTTCCAGAGCAGCGGCGATGGAGTGCACGGCAGCAACGGCATGAGCGCGGCCCTGACCGGCATCACGGCAGCGCTGGTCACCGATGATGCCGATGCGCTGGAACTGGGCGTGCGCCGCCTGGTGTTGCTGTACGCGGTGGCGCTGGCGATGCCGGGCATCCCGCTGTTGTACATGGGCGACGAACTGGCCCTGGGCAACGACGAGGCATACCGCGACGACCCGCTGCGCCAGCACGAAGGCCGCTGGCTGCATCGCCCGGTCATGGACTGGGCACGCGCGGCGCAACGCCACGACACCGACAGCCTGCCCGGCCAGGTCTACACCCGCCTGCGCGGGTTGATCGCCGCGCGTGCCGCCACTGCGGCACTGGCCGCCGACCAGCCGTTGCGTGCCGTGCCGCTGGGCGATCCCGCCCTGCTCGGTTTGGCGCGCGGCGAGGACTTCGTGGCGATCTACAACTTCAGCGCACAGCCAATGGCGGTCGACGTCACCGATGCACTTGAAGGAGATGACTGGTCCACCATCGCCGATGGCGGCAACGACCCCGCCACCTTGGCGAACTGGAGCGGCATCCTGCCCGCGTACGGCCTGCGTTGGTGGCTGCGCGGCTGAGCCGAAAACAGCAGCGGCGCCTATCAGCGCCGCTGCTTTGCGTCTGCGCTTTCGAGTGCGTGCAGTCGGGACTGAAGTCCCTCCCACAGGCGCGCACCCTGGCTGGCACGCGGCGGCACATCTACTAGGCCTCGTAGGGGCGGCTTCAGCCGCGACCGGCATCAGTGCGAACGCCCGTCGCGGCTGAAGCCGCTCCTATAGAGGACAAACGGCGAAGGCTACAAAAGCGGCACGAGGTTGCGCTTCAACCGCTACGTCATCACCCCAGCGCAAACCAAAGCACCTCGCGTACCGAAAATGGCAAGTTAGCCTTGCCATCATCGCGCTCGATGAGTGCTCACTTCCCGCGCAGCATTCCCAGCAACGCTTCGGCCGCCGCCTCGGACGAGGCTGGGTTCTGCCCGGTGACCAGGCGGCCGTCCTCGACCACGTGCACGCCCCAATCGGCGACCTTGCTGTACTGGCCGCCCAGGCGCTGCAGTTCGTCCTCGACCAGGAACGGCACCACGTCGGTCAGACCCACCGCGGCTTCCTCGCTGTTGGTGAAGCCGGTGACGCGACGGCCCTTCACCAGCGGCGAGCCATCGGCCGCCGTCACCCGGCGCAGCACGCCCGGCGCATGGCAGACGAAGCCGATCGGCTTGTCGGCGCGTGCGAACGCTTCGATCAGGGCGATGGAGTCGCGGTCCTCGGCCAGGTCCCAGAGCGGGCCGTGGCCGCCCGGGTAGAACAGCGCGGCGTAGTCGTCCACGCGCACCGATGCCAGCGGATGCGTGCTCGCCAGTTGCTGCTGCGCCGCCGGGTCGCCCTTGAAGCGGCGAGTCGCTTCGGTCTGTGCGTCCGCCGCATCGCTCTTCGGGTCCAGCGGCGGTTGCCCGCCCTTGGGCGACGCCAGGGTCAGTTCGGCACCGGCATCCTTGAACGTGTAGTACGGCGCGGCAAATTCTTCCAGCCAGAAGCCGGTCTTGTGGCCGGTGTCGCCGAGGCGGTCGTGCGACGTCAGCACCATCAGGATCTTCATGCGGGTCTCCTCGTGAGGGGAAGCGGCCATGCGGAGGCAGGCCGGGCGCCGCAGTATCGGCAGCCGCACATTCGCGGCGGGTGAGCGCCGCGTGGCGCCGTTCAGTCCACCTGATCCATGCGAATCCGGTTGGCGAACAGCGAGAACGCCAGCATCCCGGCCAGGCCGCTGGCGCGCGCGACCCACGTCGGCAACCAGCGCGGCGGTGCCAGCACGCCGGACTCGAACAGCGGCGCGAACGCGGCCACGTCCTCCAGCGCCATCTTGCCGGCGAACAGCCAGCGGCACAGCGGCAGCCGGTCGCGCTGCAGCGCCTGGCGGAAGAAGGTGTGCACCGACACCAGCCCGCGCAGGTACACGGTGTCCTTGGTGAATGCGGCGCCGCCGGTGGTCGGCACGCCGCGGAACACGCGCTGCGCCGAGGAGAAGCTCTCCGCAGGCGCCTGCCCGGCCGCATCGAAGTAGCGGAACACCTCGATGAAGTCGGCGCCGTCGCGGGCCAGCGCGATCGCCTCGATGCGCAGGCTGATCCGCTTCATCCGCTCGATGTCGATGCTGCCGGTGATCTGCTCGGCGAAGGTCGCCAGGCCTTCCTGGGTGGCGGTGGTGCGCGGCGAGGACAGCGCCAGGCTCGGCAACTGCGCCTGTTGCCGGCCATTGAGCGCGGTCAGCGAATGCACCAGCGCCTCGTGGTGGAACAGTTGCGCGCGGTCGTAGTCGCTGAAATGCGCGCCGGAGCGCAGGCGGATGCGCTGTGCGCCGGCGGCGGCCTTGGCCAGCAGGTCCGGATCCAGTTCCACCGTGATCACCCGCGCGCCGAAGAACTCGTCCAGGTCGCGCTGCAGCAGCAGGCGCAACGCGGTGGCCGACACCGGCACCTGCTCCTCGGCCGAGAACAACTCGCGGTCCAGTTCCTGGGCGATGCGGATGAAATGGCCGGCGGCCTCGCGGGTGGTGGGACCGTGGCCGGGCATCGGGTCGTCCGGCACGCCGAACAACTGCGCCGAATACATCCCCACCGCCAGCGTACCGAGCGCTTCCAGCAGGGCGGCGGCCAGATCCCAGCTGTGCACCGAGGCCTGCAGGTAGGCGCCGAGCGGATGTGCCGGATCGGCGGCCTCGGCGATCGCCGCGAGCTCGCGGCGGGTGTCGGCGAAATCCAGCCTGGGGTAGTCCACCTGCGGCAGTTGCGGCTGGCCGCGCGCCACGCTCTCAAGGAACGGCGTCTGCAGCGCCACCGGCCAACTGGCCAGGGCCAGCAGGCGGATGCCGCGCACCGCCTTGACCAGCCGTGCATCGAGCGCGGCATGATGGCGGATCTCAACGGGCAGCGCGCGCTTGGCCACGCCTGGCCTCAGCGGCGCAGGGTCCGCGGTGGCGGACGCTTGCCACCCGGTTTGCCACCGCTGGGCTTGCCGCTGCGGCCGGCGGCCGCGTTCTGCGCCTGACGCTGCGCCAGCTTGCCGGCGGCACCAGCGACCTCGTCGCGCAGCTTCAGGTAGTTGGCCAGGCGCGCCTCCTCGATCTCGCCGCGCTCGATCGCCGCCTGCACCGCGCAGCCCGGCTCGGCCTGATGCGCGCAGTCGTTGAAGCGGCACTGCGCGGCCAGCGCCTCGATGTCGGCGAAACCGCCTTCGGCCAGGTCTTCCTCACCGGTGGGCTTGAGTTCGCGCATGCCGGGGGTGTCGATCAGGCAGGCGCCGGACGGCAACGGCAGCAGCGCGCGATGGGTGGTGGTGTGGCGGCCGCGCGAGTCGGTGGCGCGCACCGCCGCGGTGCGCATCTTCTGCACGCCCAGCAGGGTGTTGGTGAGGGTGGACTTGCCGGCACCGGACGAGCCGACCAGCACCGCGGTCTGCCCCGGCCCCAGCCACGGCCGCAGCGCGTCGACACTGTCGGCCTGGCGGGCGTTGACCGTGAGCAGCGGGATCGCCTGCGCCGCCAGTTCCTCCAGCACCGCCAGCGCGTCGGCGGCGTACTCGGTGAGGTCGGCCTTGGTCAGCACCACCACCGGCGCCGCACCGCCGCCGCCCACCAGCAGCAGATAGCGCTCGATCCGCCGCGGATTGAAGTCCGCATCCAGGCCGCAGACGATGAACACCGTGTCGATGTTGGCCGCGATCACCTGCTGGTGGTAGTGCTCGCCGGCGGCGCCGCGCTTGATCGCGGTGCGCCGCGGCAGCAGCGCGACGATGCGCGTGTCCTCCAGCAACACCCAATCGCCGACCGCGGCGCGCTCGTGGCTGGGAAAGCGCGGCCGCTGCCAGTCCGGCAGCGATTCGACCTTGAATCCGGTGTCCACCGCATCGGCGACCACATAGCCGGTGCGGTGCTGCTCCACCACCCGCGCCGGCCGCGCCTGCGGATGCGTCTCGAACAGCGCGCGCCAGGCCGGCTCCTCGGGCATTCCGGGCCAGGGCCAGCCGATGGGGCGCAACGCGTCGAAGTCGATCGGGGAGGTGGTCATGGGCGAATTCTAGAGGGTGCGCCGCGCCCAAAGGTGAGCGCAGGGCGGCCACTGGGACACGCGCAGGGCGGCGCCTTGCGTGGTTGGCCCGCGCCGCAGGCGGCGTCCCGGGAGTCGCCAGCAGCGGCGCATGATCCGCGCGACGCGTGTGTGGCAGCCACACGGGCCAGCCACGGGGCCTCGTCCAATGCAGCGCCTAGCGTGGCGGCCGGGCGTCGTAGACGACCCGCCACCACGGCGCCCCACCGCCCCGCCGCGGTGTCACATTTCCGCTACCATGCAGGTCCCACGCCCCACCGGCCAATGCGATGCCCACCCTGCCGATCAAGCCGCTCGCGATCCGCGAACGCCTGTCCGAAGTCCGCTACGAGATTCGCGGCGAACTGGCACGGCGAGCCCGCGAGCTGGAGGCCCAGGGGCGCAAACTGATCAAGCTCAACATCGGCAATCCCGGCGCGTTCGGCTTCCGTGCCCCGGAACATCTGCAGCGCGCGATCGCCGACGACATGGGCCGCACCGATCCCTATACCCACCAGCAGGGCCTGCCGGAGGCGCGCGAGGCGATCGCCGCGGCCTACGCCCGGCGCCAGCATCCAGACGCGCACCCGGACCGCATCTTCGTCGGCAACGGCGTCAGCGAGCTGATCGACCTGTCGCTGCGCGCGCTGCTCAACCCGGGCGACGAAGTGCTGGTGCCCTCGCCCGACTACCCGCTGTGGTCGGCCGCCACCATCCTCAACGACGGCCGCCCGGTGTACTACCGCTGCGCGCCGGAGAACGGCTTCCAGCCCGACCCGGTGGAGATCGAGACGCTGGTGTCCTCGCGCACCCGCGCCATCGTGCTGATCAACCCGAACAACCCCAGCGGCGCCAGCTACTCGCGGGCGCTGCTGGAGAAGATCGTCGCCATCGCGGTCAAGCACAACCTGCTGCTGATGGTCGACGAGATCTACGACCAGGTGCTGTACGACGACGCGGAATTCGTGTCGGTGGCACCGCTGGCCGGCGCGCATCCGTGCATCAGCTTCGGCGGCCTGAGCAAGGTGCACCGCGCCTGCGGCTGGCGCGTGGGCTGGGCGCTGCTGTCGGGCGACGCCGAGCGCGTCGGCGATTTCCGCAACGCCATGGACCTGCTCGGCGCGCTGCGCCTGTGCGCCAACGTCCCCGGCCAGTTCGCGATCGATGCCGCGGTCAACGGCCCGGACACGATCTCGCCGCTGTGCGCCCCGGGCGGGCGCCTGTACGAGACGCGCCGCGCGGTGCTGGAGGCCTGCGCGGCCAGCGAGCACCTGTCGCTGGTGCAGCCGGCCGGCGCGCTGTACGCGTTCCCGGCGGTGGTCGGCGCCGCCGCGCGCGGCTTCGACGATCACGCGTTCGCCCTGGAGCTGATGGAACAGGAAGGCGTGCTGGTGGTGCCAGGCTCCAGCTTCAACGTGCCCTACCGGCACCATTTCCGCGTCACCCTGCTGCCGGAGGCGGCGACGATGCGCGAGGTGTTCGCGCGCATCGACCGCGTGCTGGCACGCCGCGCCGAGGATGCCACCAAGGTGGTGCCGCTGAAGCCGCGGGCGGCTGTGGGGCGGTGAGTGGGGAATGGGGAATGGGGAATGGGGAATGGCAAAGCGTGCGCCGTTCCTGCGAGTGCGCGTCCCGGTGATGGGGCTGCCACTGGCCCCGCGTAGATGAGCCAGGCGCGTTTCGCCGCTGTCCAGCACACACCGCTGCGCTACCTGGCGCTGGGCGATTCCTACACGATCGGCGAAGGCGTGGACGCCGACGGACGCTGGCCGATGCAACTGGCCGCGGCGTTGCGCCGCGACGGCATCGCGCTGGCCGATCCGCAGATCGTGGCTACCACCGGCTGGACCACCGACGAACTGGACGCCGGCATCGACACGGCCGCGCCGCAGGGACCGTTCGACCTGGTGACGCTGCTGATCGGCGTCAACAACCAGTACCGCGGCTACCCGCTCGACGACTACCGCGCGCAGTTCGACGCGCTGCTGCAGCGTGCGATCGGCTTCGCCGACGCGCGGCCGCAGCGGGTGCTGGCGGTGTCGATCCCGGATTGGGGCGTGACCGCCTTCGCGCAGCCACCCGCCCACGATCCGGCGCACATCGGTGCGCAGATCGACGCCTTCAACGCCGCCGCGCAGGCTTGCTGCGCCGCGCGCGCGGTGCGCTTCGTCGACATCACCGGCTGCAGCCGCGACGGCGGTGGCGACCCGGCGATGCTGGCCGCGGACGGGCTGCATCCGTCGGCGGCGATGTATGCGCGCTGGACCGCGCGGCTGTTGCCGGCGGCACGCGATGCGTTAGCCTAGCTGGCGTACGCCCGCTGCCAAGGACCGACATTGCGCGACGCCAGCACCACCCAGCCCATGACCCGCCCGCAGGCCCTGGCCATCGCCCGCGCCTTCCTGCCCACGCATCCGCTGGGCAACCGCTACGACTACTACTACACGCGCACCAAGCTGCGCACCGATCCGCTCTACCCCGGCGTGCTCGCCGCGCTGCGCGGCACCGACGCGCCGGTGCTGGACCTGGGCTGCGGGCTGGGCCTGCTCGCGCACGCGCTGCGCGCCGACGGCCAGCGCCAGCGCTACCACGGCGTGGACATCGACGCGGCCAAGATCCGCCGCGCCGGCGCCATCGCCGCCCGCAACGGGCTGCAGGACACGCATTTCGCGGTGGTCGACCTGGGCCAGTCCTGGCCCGAGCACCACGGCAGCGTCGCGATCCTGGACGTGCTGCAGTACCTGGACCGCGACATGCAATCCAACCTGATCCGCAGCGTGGCGCGCATGCTCACGCCCGGAGCCAAGCTGGTGATCCGCAGCGGCCTGGGCGATGCCAGCGGCCGTGGCCGCACCAGCCGCATCACCGACGTGTTGGCGCACCTGGCCGGCTGGATGCAGGAACTGCCCAAGGCCTATCCCACCCGCGACAGCCTGCAGGCCCAGCTCGACGTCGCCGGCCTGCGCGCCAGCTTCGCGCCGCTGTACGGCAACACGCCGTTCAACAACTGGCTGATCGTGGCGGAACCGCGTTGACGTCGCAGCTGTCGCGCGAACTCCCGGTCTGCACGACCTTCTCGCCGATCGTGGCCCAGCGCGCGCGACAGCGAGCGCCCACCGCGTCGGCGCGTTCCCCGCTGCAAGCTGCCATGCCGCCGCACAGCGGCATGGAGATGGCCTCCATGCACTGAAGGCTGCAGTGCGCGAAAGACGGCCTCTGGCGGTTCCTGGCGGACCGTTTTCAGGTGTGCGATAGTCCGCCGGACCAGCCACGGACTCGGCAGAGGGACACATGGATGTTGCGCCACTACTGGCAACATTGCGAGGGATCGCTGCGGCTATTCGCTCACCGTCACGGCGCCAGACCGCGGACGTGCGACGCGTCTTCGCGGACCGCACCGAGATGCACCAGTACTTCGACGCGCAGCACGCGGCAGGCTATGACTGCTTCGTCACTCGCCTGCGAGACGGCTGGGAGGTGCGCAGTTACAAGCGCACCAGATGAAAGCGCAGCCGGGCCTTGCGCCATGCTGCCTGTACTACACCTGCACACGCCGGATGGTCATGCCTTCGCCGCATGCGCCGACTACTCCGTGCAGCGAGCGACAGATACCCCTCGGGCGCCTGTCGGCATGCCGCCCGCGCATGGACATGGCCGCCGCAGCGTATGCGCATCGGCACCACGCCACAGCGCAAGCGGGGGAAGCGCGTCCAGCCTCAGGTCGGGCAGATCGTCTCCAGCCCACGCGCCTGCACAGCCTGCAACACCCCCTCCACGATCGCCGGATTGTGCCCGTGCGCCGCGCCCTCGTGCAGCAGCACGATGGCGCCGGGCTGCAGGTCGCGGGCGATGCGCGCGACGGTGACCGCGGGGTCGCAGCGCACGCCATCGAAGCCGCGCGCGCTCCAGGCCACCCGGGTCAGGCCATGCCGGCGCAGTGGTGCGGCGACGAAGGGATTGGTCATGCCCACCACCGAGCGGTACCAGCGCGGCGCAGTGCCGGCGATCGCGGCCAGGGTCTGCTGCGCCTGGCCGATTTCCTGCGCCATGCGCCGTGGCCCCAGCGCCCAGAACCACGCCTGCGGATGGTGCTGGCTATGGTTGCCGATGCCGTGGCCGCGGCGCAGGATCTCGCGTACCAGTTGCGGGCGCGCGGCGGCGCGGGCACCGACCAGGAAGAACGTGGCCTTGGCCTGGTGGCGGTCGAGCAGGTCCAGGATCGCCACGGTGTCGTCGGAGGGGCCGTCGTCGATGGTCAGCCACACCCGCGGCGCGCTGCCGGGCAGGCGATCCAGCACCGGCGCGTACAGCCGCGCCCGCGGCAGGAACACCGGCAACACCAGCGCGGCGTGCGACAGTAGCAGCGCCGGCAGGCCGACTGGCCAGCCATACGCCCACCACAGCCCCGCCACCAGCGCCTGCGAGGCCAGCGCCCAGGGCAGCCAGCGGTAGGGGTGGCGCGGGATGCGATGCAGCGTTTCCGGAACTGTCATGCCCCATGATGCCATGCGGCGTAGAATGACCGGTCCGACTCTGCGACGACTGCCTGCCATGTCCCTCGACCCCGCCCTGCGCTCCCGTATCGAAACGCTGCTCAGCTCCAACCGCGTCGTGCTGTTCATGAAAGGCCAGCCGGGCATGCCGCAGTGCGGGTTCTCCGCCAAGGCGGTGGGCGCGCTGAACGAGCTCGGCGTCGACTTCGCCCACGTCAACGTGCTGGCCGACCAGGACATCCGCGAGGGCATCAAGGTCTACGGCGACTGGCCGACCATCCCGCAGCTGTACGTGGACGGCGAGCTGATCGGCGGCAGCGACATCATCCTGCAGATGGCCGGCAGCGGCGAGCTGAGCGAACTGCTCGGCGTGGCCGCGCCGGACCGCACGCCACCGTCGATCACCATCACCGACGCCGCCGCCGAGATGCTGCGCGGCGCGCTGGCCGACGCCCCGGGCGCGAGCCTGGCGCTGGCGATCGACGCGCAGTTCCAGCCGAACTTCCAGTTGGCGCCGACCGACCCCAACGCCATCGCCGCCGAGTCCAACGGCCTGCGCGTGCAGTTCGACCTGGGCAGCGCGCGCCGCGCCGACGGCATCACCATCGACTGGGTGGACGACATCCGCGGCCGCGGCCTGGCCATCGACAATCCCAATGCGCCCAAGCCGGTGCAGGACCTCAGCCCGCGCGACGCCGACGACCAGGTACGCGCCGGTGGCCTGATCCTGGTGGACGTGCGTCCTCCGGAAGAGCGCGCGGTGGCGGCGGTCAACGTGCCGTTCCGCACCCTCGACGGCGAGCAGCGCGCGCAACTGGAAGCGCTGCCGAAGGACACCGCGCTGGCCTTCCTGTGCCACCGCGGCGGCCGCAGCGCGCAGGCGGCCGAGCACTTCCGTTCGCTGGGCTTCACGAAGGTGCACAACGTGGTCGGCGGCATCGACGCCTGGACCGACCAAGTCGACGGAAGCGTTCCGAAGTACTGAGTCAGGTACCTCGTGGGTTGCGTCCCGTGCGGGCGCGCCGAAAGGGCGATCAAGCGATCGCCCTTTTTTGTGCCCGCGCGCCGCGATCGCCACAGCGCGCAAACACGCACACGCGCGCACCCGTAGGAGCGGCTTCAGCCGCGACCGGGCTTTACCGGCAAGGCCAGGTCGCGGCTGAAGCCGCTCCTACCCTGGGCACACACTCGCCTGGCGTCTTGCGCAAGTGCTGACGGCAGCGCCGAAGTCGGGCGCTCCGTGTAGGAGGGACTTCAGTCCCGACTGCAGTGACACACGATGCGCCCGATGGCTTCGCTCGTCGCGGCTGAAGCCGCTCCCACAAAAAGCGCATTCCGTGTCTCCGGTGCGCGTACCAGGCGAATGCTGGCGGCCGCGCCAGCAGCCTGGTGCATCCCTGTGGGAGGGACTTCAGTCCCGACTGCAGTGACACACGATGCGCCAGTGGCTTCATCCGCATGAAGTGGCGAACGCACAGGCACCGCCTCCCTCAACCAGCAAACCCACCCGCATCCAGGAACGCCAGCTCCTCCGGCGTCGTCGTGCGCCCCAGCGCCATATTGCGGTGCGGGAAGCGACCGAAGCGCTGGATCACGTCTTCGTGCACCACCGCCCACTGCAGCGATTCCGCATCGCCGAGCGCGCTGAACAGCTCCACCGCCTGGCGCTGCCGCGCCGCGTCCTCGGCATGTGTGTAAGGCAGATAGAAGAACATCCGCAGTTCCGCGTCGGTCTCCTGGTCGAACCCTGCCGCCAGCGCCTGGTCGGCATAGCGGCACGCAAGGCCATCGGTGGCGAAGGCATGCGCGCTGCCGCGGAACACGTTGCGCGGCACCTGGTCGAGCAACAGCAGCAGCGCCAGCGCGCCTTCGGCGTCGGTCAGCCAGTCGCTGCGTTCGCCGCGCGCGGCGGCGTGATGCGCCTCCAGCAGATGCTGGCGGACATTGGCGTCGAAGGAGTCGTTGGCGGCGAACCAGCGTTCGCGGCCGGCACTGCGCCAGAAATCCACGACGGTGCGCGCAGGGGTGTCGGTCATTGCGGTGTCCATGGGCGAGAATCGCGCTGCATAACAGGTTCCGCGTCGCGATTCGGTGCAGCAAGGCGTGCCGATGCCGCACCCGCACTTGGCAAGCGCGCCGGCTCGGGCTAGCGTGCGGGCACGGCCGCAAGGGCCGGATTCATCTTCCGGGGAAAATTCGATGCGTCATCTGTTGCTCGCCTGCCTGGGCGTGGCGTTGTGCGGCCCGGCCGCCGCGGCCTCGCGTTTCGTCGACGATCCCTATCCCAGCACCTATCGCGCGCTGGCGTCGGTGCCGGTGCTGATCGAACACGCCACCGTGCTCACCGGCACCGGCGAGCGCCTGGACGATGCCGACGTGCTGCTGCAGGACGGCCGCGTGCAGGCGGTCGGCCGCGCGCTGGCCGCGCCGGCCAACGCCACCCGCATCGACGGCCATGGCAAGTGGGTCACGCCCGGCATCATCGACGTGCACTCGCACCTGGGCGTGTATCCCAGCCCGGGCGTCAGCGCGCACAGCGACGGCAACGAAGCGACCGCGCCGGTGACCCCGAACGTGTGGGCCGAGCATTCGATCTGGCCGCAGGATCCCGGCTTCGGCACCGCGCTGGCCGGCGGCGTCACCGCGCTGCAGGTGCTGCCCGGCTCGGCCAATCTGGTCGGCGGCCGCGGCGTCACGTTGAAGAACGTGCCGGCCACCACCTACCAGGCAATGAAGTTCCCGGGCGCGCCGTGGGGCCTGAAGATGGCCTGCGGCGAGAACCCCAAGCGGGTCTACGGCGAGAAGGGCGGCCCGTCCACGCGCATGGGCAACGTCGCCGGCTACCGCGCCGCCTTCATCGACGCCAGCGAATACCTGCGCAAGAACGCGCCCAAGCAGAAGAGCCCGCCCAAGCGCCACTGGTGGAGCCGCGGCAACGGCGACAACGACAGCAGCGGCGACAGCGGCGGCAAGCGCGACCTCAAGCTGGACACGCTGGCCGGCGCCATCAACGGCGACATCCGCGTGCACATCCACTGCTACCGCGCCGACGAGATGACCACCATGCTCGACCTGGCCAAGGAGTTCGGCTTCAAGATCGCCGCCTTCCACCATGGCGTGGAGGCCTACAAGATCGCCGACCGCCTGGCCCAGGAGAACGTCTGCGGCGCGCTGTGGGCCGACTGGTGGGGCTTCAAGATGGAAGCCTTCGACGGCATCCAGGAGAACATCGCCCTGGTCGACCGCCCCGCCAACGGCTGCGCGATCGTGCACTCGGATTCGGAGGAAGGCATCCAGCGGCTCAACCAGGAAGCGGCCAAGGCGATGGCCGCCGGCCGCCGTGCCGGCATGGACATCCCGCCCGAACGCGCGATCCGCTGGCTGACCAGCAACCCGGCCAAGGCGCTGGGCATCGACAGGCAGACCGGTTCGCTGGAGCCGGGCAAGATGGCCGACGTGGTGCTGTGGAACGGCAACCCCTTCAGCTCCTACGCCCTGGCCGACAAGGTCTACATCGACGGCGCGCAGGTCTACGACCGCGCCGACCGCCGCCTGCAACCCACCTCCGATTTCATGCTCGGCCAGGAGGCTGCCCGATGAGCCGCGCCCTACCCTCGCCCCGCCGCCTGGCGCAGCGTCTGGCCCTGGCCGTCTGCCTGCTGCTGGGCAGCGCGCCCGGGTTCGCCCAGGACGTACTGATCCGCGGCGCCACCGTGCACACCGGCAGCGCCCGCGGCACCCTCGCCAATGCCGACGTACTGGTCCAGGGCGGCGTGATCCGCGCGGTCGGCCCCGGCCTGAGCGCGCCAGCCGGCGTCGCCGTGGTCGAGGCCAAGGGCCGGCCGCTGACCCCGGCGCTGTTCGGCGGGATCACCGAGATCGGCATCGAGGAGGTCTCCGGCGAGGCCTCCACCGTCGACAGCACGCTGACCCTGCCGCACGACCAGCCGATGCGCCCGGAGTTCGACGTGACCCTGGCCTACAACCCCGAATCGGTGCTGATCCCGGTCGCGCGGGTGGAAGGCATCGGCTTCACCGCGCTCGGCGCCAACACCGGCGGCGCCTTCGTCGCCGGCCAGGGCGCGGTGATGCGCCTGGACGGCGGCGCCGACCCGATCGGCCCGCGCGCGCTGTACCTGCACCTGGGCAGCGATGCGCTGGAACTGAGCGGCAAGTCGCGCGCGGCGCAGTGGATGCTGCTCGACCAGTTGGTGGCCGAAGCGCGCGGGCGCATGCCCGCCGATTCGCCGCATGCGCTGCTGACACCGGCCGGGCGCGCGGTACTGGCGCGCTACCTCGCCGGCCAGGGCCGCATCGTGGTGACGGTGAACCGCGCGGCCGACATCCGCCAACTGCTGCGTTGGGCACAACGCGAGAAGGTGCGCATCGCCATCGCCGGCGGCGACGAGGCCTGGAAGCTGGCGCCGGAACTGGCGAAGGCGCAGGTGCCGGTGTTCGTCAACGCGCTGGACGACCTGCCGGCCAGCTTCGACCAGATCGGCGCCACCCTGGAGAACGCCGCGCGCCTCAACGCCGCCGGCGTGGCGGTGAGCTTCACCCAGGGCGGCGACGGCGCGCACAACGCGCGCAAGCAGCGGCAGCTGGCCGGCAACGCGGTCGCACACGGGCTGCCGTGGGACGCCGCCCTGGCCGGCCTGACCCGGGTTCCGGCCGAGGCCTTCGGCGTGGGCGACCGCCTGGGCAGCATCGCCCCGGGCAAGCTCGCCGACCTGGTGCTGTGGGAAGGCGACCCGCTGGACGTGGCGCACTACGCCGAGCAGGTCTGGCTGGGTGGCCGCGCCATCCCGATGCGCTC
Source organism: Xanthomonas sp. SHU 166 (assembly GCF_000364685.1). Classification (NCBI taxonomy): domain Bacteria; kingdom Pseudomonadati; phylum Pseudomonadota; class Gammaproteobacteria; order Lysobacterales; family Lysobacteraceae; genus Xanthomonas; species Xanthomonas sp. SHU 166. Next base: position 7,753 of record NZ_AQOJ01000526.1, on the reverse strand, counting down.
GCGGCAGACCGAACTGCGCGACCGCTACATGCAGCAGAACGGCGCGCTGCCGAAGGCGTACACGCACTAAACCGCGTCGAGCACACCGGGACGGCATCGCACTGACGATGCCGTCCCGCCGGTGGCGACGCCCCGCAATGCGCACCTGAGCGCTGCCCCACCGCCGCGCGGAAACGGCATCGCGTCCGCGTCCGCGCGCAGTAGGCTGTGCGCCTCGCTGCCGTCGCCCGCGCCGCCATGCCCTGCTTGCTTCGCCTGCTGCTGTGCTGCCTCGCCCTGTACGCCGCGGCACCCGCGCTGGCAGACGCAGCCGATTTCGGCGTCGCTCGGGTCGGCGATCGCTTCGTCGTCGACAGCGGCGCCGATCTGCAGTTCAGCGTGGACGCGCGCACCGGCGACGTGGTCTCCCTGCGCTACCGTGGCGTCGAACTGGAGAGTCCGGAAGCCAAGCACTCGGAGATCGCCTCGGGCCTGGGCAGCGCCCGCGTCGCCGCACGCACTGTCGGCGACACCATCGTGGTCTCGGCCAGCGCTGGCGACCTGGTGCAGTACTACATGGCGCGCAAGGGCCGCGACGCGCTCTACCTGGCCACCTATGCCCCGACCCTGCTGCCGGTCGGCGAACTGCGCTTCATCGCCCGCCTCGACGCAACCAAGCTGCCCGACGCCGAGCGCGAACCGGATTCCAACATCGGCACCGCGATCGAGGGCAAGGACGTATTCCTGCTGCCGGACGGCCGCACCAGCTCCAAGTTCTACTCGGCGCGGCGCGCGATCGACGACAGCGTGCATGGCGTCAGCGGCCCCGGCCTCGCGGTGCGGATGTGGATGGGCGATCGCGAGCACAGCGCGGGCGGGCCGTTCTTCAAGGACATCGCCACGCAGCGGACCGCGCGCACCCACGAGCTGTACAACTACATGTTCTCCAACCACACCCAGACCGAACCCTACCGCGGCGGCCTGCACGGGGTGTACGTGCTGCAGTTCAGCCGCGGTGGCGCGGAAGCGCAGGTGCCGCCGGACCTGCGCTTCGTCGACGCGTCGCTGGGTCTGCAGGGCTTCCTGGGCACGGCGGCGCGCGGCGCGGTGGCCGGCCAGGTCTCCGGCATCGACGCAGGGCAGCCGGCAGTGGTGGACCTGCGCAACGCGCAGGCGCAGTACTGGACCAGGGCCGATGCCGACGGCCGCTTCCGCATCGCCGGCATCCGCCCCGGCGCTTACCGCATCGCGCTGTACCAGAACGAGCTGGAGGTGGCCCACGACACCGTGCAGATCGCAGCCGCAGCCACCGCGCAGGCCGCCCTGCATGCGGTCCCGCTGCCCGGCCAGGTGATCTGGCAGATCGGCGATCCCGATGGCACGCCGGCCGGTTTCCGCAACGCCGCGTTGCTGGCGCGCGCGCATCCCTCCGACCGGCGCATGGCGCCATTGGGACCGCTGACCTATCGCGTGGGCCACGACCGTCTCGACGCATTCCCGGCGGCGCAATGGCGCGGCGTCAACACGCCCACCCGCATCGCCTTCGTGCTCGGGCCGGACCAGGTCCACGCCTACCGCCTGCGGCTGTTCGTCCCCCTGACCCAGGCCGGCGGCCGCCCGCAGCTGCGGGTGAACGATCGCTGGAGCGGACCCGTGCCGCCGCGGCCGGAGCAGCCGGACAGCCGCGGCATCACCCGCGGCACCTACCGCGGCAACAACACCGTCTATCTGTTCGACATCCCGGCCAGCGCGCTGCAGGCCGGCCTCAACACGCTGGACATCGACGTCGCCTCGGGCTCGCCGGACAATGGTTTCCTCGGCCCGGGCATCGTCTTCGACAGCGTGCAATGGCTCGCGCCGTGAGGCGCTGCGAGCAGACGCGCCACACTCTCCGGCGAGGACGTCGCGGCGCTGCTACGCTGCGCGCCTTGTCCGACGGAAACGCACGATGCGCAGTTCGCTGTCCCTCCTGCGCCTGCTGCCGCTGGCGCTGCTGGTCGTGACCTGTGGCGCAGGCGCCGCGCCGCCCACACCCGGCGTCTACCTCGCCGATGGCGGCGACCGCCTCGACGTGGCGCGCGACGCCGACGGCCTGGGCTTCTCGCTCGACGTCACCGGCGCCAACGGCCATACCTGTGCGCTGGACGGCACGCTGCAGGGCGAACTCGGCTTCACCCGCGCGCACGACGACGATCCCGCGTCCCTGTGCCGCACCCGCTTGCACGCCGAGGGCGACGCCATCCGGGTCGAGGCGCTCACCCCCGACACCTGCCGCGACTACTGCGGCGCACGCGCCTGGTTCGAAGGCGACTACCGACGCGCCGCGCCGGCCTGCGTGCCCGAGGCGGCGGAGGCCACCCGCGCGCGCTTCCTGCGCCAGTACCAGGCCAAGGACTACGCCAACGCCGAACGCACTCTGGCCGCGCTGCTGGACGGCTGCGGCAAGACCCTGTTCTGGCTGGACGCCGCGCAGGTCCGCACCGATCTGGCGCTGACCCAGTATCACCTGGGCGACCGCGCCGGTTGCCTGCGCACGCTGGCACCGGTGCTGGAACGCGCCGGCAGCGGTGCCGAGGACGTGCGCAACAGCCTGCCGCCCAGCGATGCCGACGGGTTCCTGCCGATCGCCCGCGCCGCCTGGCACAACGCGGCACTGTGCAAGGCGCCGTCAGTTGGCGCCGATATTGGCCTGGATCCAGGCCCAGCCGTTGCCGCGCACCACCTCGAAACCGGCCTCGACCACGTGCAGGTACATCGCGTTGCTGAAGCGCCCTTCCTGCGCGCGATGGGTGTGCAGCCAGCTCAGGAACGGCTTGATGTCGATGTTGAGATTGCCGTTGCTCGGCAGGGTTGGTTGGCCCGCGGTGTTGTGCGGAATGAAGGTGTAGACGTAGTAGCCGGCGGCGCTGTTCATGCCTTCCCACAGATCGAAGGTGTAGCCGCCGGCGCTGATGACGTTGCTGGCGGTGAGCGTGCCGATCGGGTACGAGTTGTGGCCGCCCCAGATCATCACTTCGGCCTGCGGGATCGCGCTGGAGGACACCGTGCTGTCCCAGCGGAAGAACAGGTCGTAGGCGAAGTCGCCGGCCAGGTTGCTGCCGCCGGACGAGTACGCGAAGGTCGCCGGCAAGGACCGCAGCGCCGAGACCTGCCGCGGGAAGGTGCGGTCGGCAGTGGGATTGAAGCCGTAGTGCGAGCCGCGCAGGATCGCCGGATAGCCGTACAGGCTGGCGTTGGGGAAATTGAAGGTCACGGTCATGCTCGGCGTGCTGCCGCTGTGGAACGTGCCCTGGATGACGTTGTTGGGGTCGTTGAAGTTGTTCACCCAGGCGTACTGGTTGCCGTACACCTGGTACGGCCCGGCCAGCGCCATCGGCGCGATGGCGAGCAGCGCGGTGGCGAACAGCGCGCGCAGGGTCCGCGCCCAGCCGCGCGGCGACCTGACGACCGTGGCGGGAAGGCGCGGCGAAGCAGCGGCGGAAACGGAAGCGGAAGCGTGCATGGCGATCTCTCCTGAGCGTGCAGGGGCAGCGAAGCTGCTGCCGCGGCGGACGCTAGCAAGGTGCGCGTACCGCGAGCTATGACAAGACCCGCGCATGCCATGCGCCAGCGCAATAGCGCTACCGCGATCCAGGCCACGGCCGCGCGGCGCTTCACAGATATCGCGTGCCAGCGAGATTTCCCCCACGGCATCGTCTACGCATTGCGGTCGCCGGGCGAACGGTCGGCGGCGACATCTCGCACTGCAGCATGCCGATGTACGCAGTCGCAGCGCGCGCGAGGTCGCGCTAAGCTGATCGGTCACTGCGGAGAAGCACGATGACGTTGCGCTGGTATTTCGATTTCATCTCGCCGTTTTCCTATCTGCACTGGCAGCAGGTGAAAGCGCTTCCGGAGTTCGCCCGGATCCAGCCGGTGCCGATCGTGTTCGCCGCGGTGCTGACGCAGCTGCAGACGCGCGGGCCGGCCGAGGTGCCGCACAAGCGCGAGTTCACCTATCACTTCGTGCAGTGGCAGGCGCAGCAGCAAGGCGTGCCGCTGCGCTTCCCGCCGGCACATCCGTTCAACCCGCTGACGGCGCTGCGCCTGTGCATCGCCGCCGGCACCACGCCGCAGGCCATCGATGCGCTCTTCGACTGGCTGTGGCGCGATGGCCACGCGGGCGACGACGCCGCGGCCCTGGCGCCGGTCGGCCAGGCATTGGGGATCGCCGACGTGGCCGCGGCCACCGCCGATGCGCAGGTCAAGGCGCAACTGCGCGCCAACACCGAACAGGCGCTGGCGGCCGGCGTGTTCGGCGTGCCGACCCTGCAGATCGACGACACCCTGCTGTGGGGCAACGACGCGCACCCGCTGATGCGAGCGGTGCTGGCCGACCCGCAACTGCTGCAGCGCGGCGACATGGCGCGCCTGAGCGCGCTGCCGGTCGCGGTGCAGCGCAACGCCTGAGCGGTCGCCATGTCCATCGATCTCCCCAATCACTGGAGCTTCAGCGGATGCGCATCGGCATCGTCGTAGATTCCGCCTGCGATCTGCCGCAGGACTACATCGCCCAGCACGACCTGGTGGTGTTGCCGATCAGCGTGCGCCTCGGCGGCACCGTCCTGGCCGATCGCCGCGACGAAGCGGCGACGCTGGAGTTCCTGCACGCACAGGTCAGCGCGCACGGCGCCGAAGCCGAGACCGTGCCGTACAGCGTGGCGCAGATCCGCGAGCTGTTCCTGAGCCGGCTGGTCATCGACTACGACCACGTGTTCTGCCTGACCATCGCCAAGACCCGCAGCCCGATACACGACCATGCGCAGCAGGCCGGCTTCGCCATCCTCAGCAACTACAAGCCGATCCGTCAGGCTGCCGGCCACGCCTCGCCGTTCGCGCTGCGGGTGATCGACACCCAGAACCTGTTCGCCGCGCAGGCGGTGATCGCCGTCGAGGCGGTGCGGATGCGTGCCGACGGTGCCGGCGTGCAGGCCATCCGCGAGCGGCTGGAAACGCTGGCCGAGCACACCCATGGCTACATGATCGCGCGCGACCTGTACTACCTGCGCAGCCGCGCGCGCAGCAAGGGCGACCGCAGCGTCGGCCTGCTCAGCGCCGCGCTCGGCTCGGCCCTGGACATCAAGCCGGTGCTGCACTGCCACCGCGGCGAGACCGCGCCGGTGGCCAAGCTCAAGGGCTTCGACCACGCCGTGCAGACCCTGTTCGGGCTGGCCGCCAAACGCGTGGCCGCCGGGCTGATGACGCCCACGCTGTGCCTGAGCTATGGCGGCGAGCTGGCGGAACTGCGCGCCCTGCCCGGCTACGCGGCGCTGCGTCAGGCCTGCGACAGCCACGGCGTTGAGCTGCTGGAGAGCGTGATGAGCCTGACCGGCATGGTCAATGTCGGCAAGGGTGCGCTTGTGCTGGGCTTCGCCGGGGAGGCGCTGCGCTTCGGCTGATCGCCCGCTGGCCGCGTCGACGGCGGGTCGCCGCCGGCTCTGCTAGGCTGCGCCGCTTCGTACCGCCCACAAGAGATGCCCATGGCCGTCACCTACTCGATCAGCCTGCCCGATCCCGCCCGTGCCCGCGGCAGCAACCCGTCGCTGAGCTTCTCCGCGCACGGCGCCGACGCCTTCGCCGAACAGCTGCAGGCCGCCCTCAGCGATCCGGCCTGGTTCGAGCGCTGGCGCGCCATGCAGCCGGAGCCGGACGAGGTCGATCCGGCGCTGGGCGTGACCGATCCGGCAGCACGGGTGACCGGCCGCCAGGACGATCTGCGCATCGACCTGTCCGCGACCACCAGCATCCCCGGCGACATCCTCAAGCAGCGCCTGCGCCTGCTCGCCGGCAGCGGCTGGGAACTGCGCGACGTGCGCTGAGCCGAACGGCACGGCCACCGCACTGCGGTGGCCGAGACGCTCTGCGGTGCCGCGCTAGGACACAGCCACCGCCCGGCGTGACCAGGACCAGCGCAGATTGACCGCCAGCGTCCCCAGCACGATCAGCGCCAGGCCCAGCCACTGCACCGGCACCAGCCGGTGGCCGTACAGCAGGTAGTCCAGCAGCAGCGTCACCAGCGGGTAGACGAAGGCCACGACTGCGATCGCCGCCACGTGCAGGTGCCGGTAGGCGCTGTAGAACAGCACGTACACCACGCCGCTGTGGATCACCCCCAGGCCGACCAGCCAGAACCAGTGGCGACCGGGGTGCAGCGCGGCGCCGCTGGAGAAGCCGGCCAGCATCGCCGCACCGACCCAGCACTGCACGGTCACCACCGCCAGCGGCCGCTCGCGGCTGATCCGCCGCGACATCAGCAACGACGCGCCGCACAGCAGCGCGCCCAGCAGGGTCAACGCGATCCCGCCCAGGTAGCCGCGGTCGGCGCTGGACCACAGCCGCAGCGGGTCCGCCGAACAGGCCACGCCGACGAAGGCCAGCAGGGTCCAGCCCAGGTCGGCACGGCGGCTGCGCTCGCCCTGCAGCACCGCCGCCAGGATCAGCATGACGAACGGGAACACGTGGTAGACCATGGTCGCCACGCCGATCGACGAACGCGCCATGCCGGCGAACAGCGCCACCCAGTTGAGTACCAGCAACACGCCGCTGAGCGCCGCGTCGCGCAGCAGCGCGCGCTCGCGCCACAGGCCGCGCAACTGCCCGCCGAGCAGGCCGCACCCGGTCAGGAACAGCGCGCCGAACAGGCAGCGGTAGAACACCGCGGTCACCGGATCCTGGCCGCTCTCGTGCACGAACACGCCGACCGAGCCGATCAACACCTCGGCCAGCAACAGCTGCCACAGTGCCCGCCGGGACGCGCCCGCGGATGTCGCGACGGCGGCGCTCACAGCGCGATGCTCCCGTGCAGGTACTGCACCGCCGCGCCACGCACCTGCACGTGGTCCGGCGTCACCCGGCAGTCCAGTTCGCCGCCGCGCGCCGACGCCTGCCACGCACGCAGGTCGCACTTGCCCAGGCGCTGCGCCCACAGCGGCGCCAGCGCGGCGTGGATCGAGCCGGTCACCGGATCCTCGGCGCCGCCGTTGGCCGGCCAGAAATAGCGCGAGACGAAATCGTGCTCGCGCCCGGGCGCGGTGACCGCGACATCGCGCGGTGCCAGCACCAGCATCCGCGCCAGGTCCGGCACCACCGCGCGCACCTGGTCTTCGTCCGCGTACACGGCGATGTAGGCCTGGTCGTTGCGGTACGCCGCCTGCGGCGCGATCGACAACGCCTGCGCGAGCGCCTGCGGCACCGCCGCCAGCGCGGTCGGCGCCTGGTTCGGAAAGCGCAGGACGAAGCGCCCGTCGGCCTCGCGATCCACCCCCAGTTCGCCGACCGCCGCGGCGCGGAACCGCAACGGCAGCGGCGCCAGGCCCTGGGTGGCGACGACGAAGGCGCTGGCCAAGGTGGCGTGGCCGCAGAACCCCACTTCGCGCAGCGGCGAGAACCAACGGATCGCGAACGCGCCATCGGCCTCGCGCACGAAGAACGCGGTCTCCGACAGATTGTTCTCGCTGGCGATGGCCTGCATCAGCGCGTCCGGCAACCACGCCTGCAGCGGCACCACCGCGGCCGGGTTGCCGCGGAACCGCACCGTGGTGAACGCATCGACGATGAACAGCGGCAGTTGCACGCGCGGCCTCGGGAATGGGGAAGGACAGGGCCAGTGTGCGCCGGGGTGGGCGACCAGCACAGAGTCAGATACGCTGCAAATCGACCGATACAGATGAGGCCGCCGCATGCGCCTGTACGAAGCCCTCGCCAGCCAGCTGCGCGACCAGATCGCGCAGGGCAC
>NZ_AQOJ01000525.1:0-7658 GCF_000364685.1 Xanthomonas sp. SHU 166 | reverse complement strand
AGGCACCGGCCGCTCCGGCGGCAGACGCTGCGGCCGCCGCGTCCCCTGCCGCCGCGCACGATGCCGGTACCCAGGCCGATGCGGGCGCCGCCACGCCTGCTGCACCGGCTGCGGCACCCGCCCCTTCCACCGCTTCAGGAGATTCGCCCGTGCTGCGACCGTCCTACGACACCTGCATCACCGCCGCCGGCGGCGCGACCCCGGCGATGCTGGACTGCATTTCCGACGAACACGCCTACCAGGACCAGCGCCTCAACACCGCCTACAAGGCGGCGATGGCCAAACTGAGCGAGGCCGAGCAGCACGCGCTGCGCGAGCGGCAGCGCAAGTGGATCGCCGAGCGCGACGAAAAGTGCGTCGCCGATCCGGACGGCGGCCAGGCCGAGCGCGTGGATGCGGCCGAATGCCGGCTGGAAATGACCGCGCACCGCGCCGACGAACTCGAAGCGCACTGACCACCCCTGTATCGAAACCGATGCGCGGCGCCTTCCACGCCGCGCGTCCTGCCAAGGAGAACGCGATGAGCGACAAGGATTGGGAACTGGGCCAGACCTCCAAACACTACGAGACCGGCGGCCGCGGCGCGTCGACCGTGTCCTCCGGCGTCGACGACCCGGGCGGCGTGTCCTACGGCTCGTACCAGATGACCTCGCAGACGACGACCCGTGAGGGCAAGGTCATCAACGGCGGCACCGTCGCCGCGTTCGTCAAGGACAGCAAGTACAGCGACGACTTCGCCGGCCTCAAGCCGGGTTCCGCCGAGTTCAGCGCCAAGTGGAAGGAACTGGCCAAGACCGACCCTGGCTTCGGCCAGGAACAGCACGACTACATCAAGCGCACCCACTTCGACAAACTGGTCGACCGGCTCAAGGACAAGGGCATGGACCTGTCCGACCGCGGCCCGGCGGTGCAGGACGCGATGTGGAGCACCGCGGTCCAGTACGGCCCCGGCAGCGACAAGAAGCCGGGCGGGTCCGGCGTGTTCCTGCGCGCCATGGAAGAGAAGTTCGGCAAGCAGGCGGATCTGTCCAAGATTTCCGACAAGGAGATCGTCAGCGCGGTGCAGGACTACAAGGCCGAGCACGTCAAGGAGCTGTTCCCGCGCGTGCACAAGCAGAAGACCCTGGACTCGCTGGAGAACCGCGCCGAGAACGAGAAGGCCGACCTGCTCAAGCTGGCCGACCTGGGCAAGACCGTGGCCAAGCCCGGCGAGCAGCGCGACGGGCACACCGCGCCGAAGCCGCACGACGGCCATCGCGAGCCGGCCGCGCACAACGGCGTGCTGGCGCGCAATGCGCAGGGCGAGGCGGTGAAGGGCCTGCAGGAGAAACTGGCCACGCTCGGCTACCTGGAGGCCAAGGATGCGATCGGCACCTACGGCCCGAAGACCGAAGCGGCGGTGGAGAAGTTCCAGCAGGACCAGCACCTGAAGGGCGTGGACGGCAAGGCCGGCCCGGAGACGCTGGGCGCGATCGACCGCAGCGTGCAGCGGCAGCAGGGCGTGGAGCAACTGCGGCGCGACAGTCCGCTGTTCGACCAGGCGGTCGCGCAGCTGGAAAAGCAGGGGCGCAACGGTGGCTACGGCGACCGCGAGTCCATGCAGCGTGCGGCCGGACAGTTGGCGTTCGAGGCCAAGGTCAGCGGCATGTCGCGCATCGACGACCTGGTCGCCAGCACCGATGGCCGCGGCATGATCGCGGTGCAGCGCAATCCGGAGAACGCGCACGACGTGCATCGCGCGTATGTCGACCGTCAGCAGGCGGCGACCGTGCCGCTGGAGCAGAGCCAGCAGCAACTGGCGGCCGAGACCCAGCGCCAGGCGCAGGAGCAGCAGGTGCAGGACCAGCAGCGCACCCAGACCCAGTCGCAAGCCCCCGGGCGCTGAGTCGCGCCGCGCAGGGCGGTCATCGGCACGCGCCGGTGGCCGCCCTGCATTGCGCAGTTCGCATCGCGCGTCGTTGCAGGCGCGCGGCAGGACAGCGGCCGCGGCCATGGCCTATGCTGCACACATGTCGCATGACCGCTTCTGCCGCCACCTTTCTTCGTCGCGCCCCGGGCGCCGGGCTGGCGCGCTGCACGCAGTGGGCCTGACGCTCGCGTTCGCCGTCGTGCCTGCTACGTTCGCGGTGGAACCGACCACCTCACCGGCGACCACGCCGGAACAGGCGGGACTGGTCGACGTGCACACGCTGGCGCCGGACATCGCGATGGACATCCGCTACGCCGGCCACGACAACTTCACCGGTCGCCCGGTGCCCGGCTACGACGCGCCCAAGTGCTATCTGCTGGCGCCGGCCGCGAAGGCGCTGGCGCAGGTGCAACGCGACCTGCAGGCCAAGGGTTACCGCCTGCAGGTGTTCGATTGCTACCGGCCGCAGCGCTCGGTCCGCGCCTTCGTCGCCTGGGCGCGCGATCCGCAGGACCAGGTGGCCAAGGCGCGCTACTACCCCAAGCTCGACAAGGGCGTGCTGCTCGGCGACTACATCGCCGAACACTCCGGCCACAGCCGTGGCGCCACCGTCGATCTGGGTCTGCTGGACTGCCGCCAGGGTGCTTGCCGCGCAGTGGACATGGGCACCGGCTTCGACTTCTTCGACCCCAGCGCGCACACCGACACGCCGGCCATCGACGCCACCCAGCGCGCGCATCGTCAGCAGCTCCTGAAGGCGATGGCCGCGCGTGGCTTCGTCAACTATCCGATGGAATGGTGGCACTACACCTTCCAGCCCGAGCCCAGCCCCGGCGTCGCCTTCGACGTGCCGGTGCGCTAGCGCCTCCTCGCCTTCGCCACGGACCACCCATGACCGGCACGCACCAGTTCGTCGACCTGCAATGCCCTTACTGCGGCGAATGGATCGACGTCGCCCTGGATCCGTCGGTGGACGTGCAGCAGTACGTGGAGGACTGCCAGGTGTGCTGCAAGCCGATGCTGATGACGGTGCGCTGGGACGAGGACGGCGCGCCGGTGGTGAGCGCGATCGCCGAAAACGCCAGTTGATCCGCGCGCCGGCGCGGTGCCTCGTACGCCGATGCGCGACACGCTCTAGACTTGCGGCCTTGCCGACCGAGGACACCCGATGAACCTGCCGCTGCATTTCGGCCTGCTGGGCTCGCTGGAAGCCGGGCTGATCGCCTTGGCGGTCGGCTTCCTGGTGTATGCGCTGTGGCAGTGGTTGGGCCGGCGGCTGGGCTGGTCCGAGGGTCAGCAGCTGGGCGGCGCCTGCCTGATCGCGGTGGCGGTGGCGGCCGGTATCGACTGCTGGAACCTGTTCTACACCAGCATCGTGCGCCTGGAGTCGCCGCTGTACGCGCGCATCGCCCTGGCCAGCATCCACGATCCGGACGAACTGGGTTCGCGGGTGGTGCTGGAAGTGGCCGGCGCCCTCTCCGGCGTGGCCCTGGCGTGGGTCGTATTCAGGGCGCGTTCAAGCGAAAACGCCGGCGACGGCGGTCACGAAACACGCTGAAACAGACGTTTTCTTTCTGCAATTCAAACGTCTCGAATGGACGCCTTACTGCTTGCTGACGGAATCCTAACCAGTGCGGTAGCGCGCTGCGCAGACGTCGTGGTTAACGAAGCGTTTTGCAGCAGATTTCGACAGGGAATGGATTCAGTCTGAGACCGGCACGGTAGCGCCGTGTTCCGGAATCGACCGGACATGCCACACCGAGAGAGCCAAGGAGAATCCACCCATGAACATTCGCACCCGCACCCCGCTGATCGGTACCGCCGCCCTTCTCGCCGCCGCGCTGGCCCTGCCGGCGTTCGCCCAGGACGCGCAGGCCGATGCCGCCGCGCAGGCGCAGACGCAGTCGTCCACCAGCGCCACAGGCCAGAGCGGGCAGGCCGGCGCGGCCTCCGGCGGCGCCCAGACCTGGGCCGACGTGGACGCCGACAAGGACGGCGCCATCAGCAAGCAGGAGGCGCAGGTCAACGCCGGCCTCAGCCAGATCTTCGCCCAGGCCGACGCCAACCACGACGGCAAGCTGACCCCGGACGAGTACAAGGCCTACGTCGCCAAGCAGCAGGGCGGCGCGGCGACCGGCAGCGACAGCAACGGCGGCCAGTAACCGGAGCGGTACCGGCACGGCGGTCGCGCGGCGATGAGGACGCGCGCCGCCTGGCCGGGGCCGACCCTGGTGCACCACGAGCCTGTGGTGCACGCTGACGCTTCACTACGACGGCGGCCTTGGGCCGCCGTCGTGCGTTGTGCGTCAGGGCAGTGCCTGTCGTCTATTGGTCGGCGACCCGCTGCTATGCTTGGCGGATGATGCCGACACCTACCGCCTTGCGTTCCTCTCCCATCGCCCTGGTCGGCTTCGACGGCGACGACACCCTGTGGAAGAGCGAGGACTATTACCGCGACGCCGAGGCCGCGTTCGAAGCCATCCTCGGCCAGTACCTGGACCTGCAGGATGCCGGCACCCTGCAGCATCTGCTGGCGGTGGAGCGCCGCAATCTCAAGGTCTTCGGGTATGGCGTGAAGGGCATGACCCTGTCGATGATCGAGGCGGCGATCGAGCTGACCGAGGCGCGCATTTCCGCGCACGACATCGGGCGCATCGTCGAGATCGGCCGCGCCACCCTGCAGCATCCGGTGGAGGTGATCGCCGGCGTGCGCGAGGCGGTGGCGGCGATCGCCGCCGAGTTCGAGATCGTGCTGATCACCAAGGGCGACCTGTTCCATCAGGAAGCCAAGATCGCGCAGTCCGGCCTGGGCGAGCTGTTCCCGCGTATCGAGGTGGTGTCGGAGAAGGATCCCAAGACCTACGCCAAGGTGCTGTCCGAGTTCGGAATCGGCGCCGAGCGCTTCGTGATGATCGGCAACTCGCTGCGCTCGGACGTGGAGCCGGTGATCGCGCTCGGCGGCTGGGGCATCCATACGCCGTACACCACCACCTGGGCGCACGAGGCCGAGCACGGGCTGTCGGCCGACGAACCGCGCCTGCGCGAAGTGGCCGCGGCCGCGGACTGGCCGCAGGCGGTGGCCGATCTCAACCGGCATGCGGCGAGCCTGCAGCGAGGTTGAGTGGAACCCTCGCCCTGCGGCGTTGGCATCACCGGCCGCTGGCGGTGTCGCATAGGAGCGGCTTCAGCCGCGACATCGCCGAGTCTGCGGTGGGCATCGCTGTCAGCTCGCCGCGCTGACAGCGCCCACTGCCTCCGGCAGAATCGACGCATGCCTCCGCTTCCGTCTCCTGCCGGTCTGTTACTGAGCGCCGCCCTGTTGGCTGCCGGCCCGGCCATGGCGCAGGGGACGCCCGCGCGCGCCCCTGCCTCCGAGAGCGGGGAAACGGTACCGGCCGAGGTGCCCGGCACCGACGATGCCTGGATCGATCGGCAGTTGCTGGACATCGACCGCTACGCCGCGCGCTACCCCGACAGCTTCCTCGACGAGGTCGCGCGCTACGCGCAGATGCCGCGCGGCTATGCTGAGGTGCTGCTGCGCGATCGGCGCTGGCCGCCGCGCGATGTCTATGTCGCCGCGTTCCTGGCCAAGGCCGCGGGACGGCCTTACCGCGAGGTGGTGCGCGCCCGCACCGCGGCCGGCGTTCCGGCCGGCTGGGCGGCGGTGGCGAGCGGCCTGGACGCGCCGCCCGGCTCGCTGGCCTACCGCGCGCTGCGCCATGCCATCGTCGCCAGCTACGACCACTGGGATCGGCCGATCGTGCTGGACGCGCTGTTGCGCCGGCAGCTGGGCGACCGCGCCACCCGCGACCGCGCTGCGACGCAGCCCCAGGACGGATCCACGCGCACGCACTAAGCGCGGGGGAGCACAACGACACAGAGCGGCCGCCTGCACGTTCGCCCATGTCGCTGCGCGAACGTCCCATTGCCCTGCACGCCACGCAGGCACCGTTATGCAGCAACGTCAGCGCACACCTAGCCCCCTCCCCCCGGGAGAGGGGTTGGGGTGAGGGTCGGTGCGCGCAGCGCCTCACGCAGTTTGTAAGCACAAGGCTGCGCCCGGATCCTCATCCGCCCCTGCGGAGCACCTTCTCCCGGCGGGAGAAGGAGACAGCGGTGCCGGCCACTCCCGCGCCGCACCGGTACGCGCCGCCCATTCATCCACACTGGCCGCGCCGCCGCCACAGCGCGAGAATAGGCGTTCTGCCGGTCCTGCTGCCGGCGCCACCGCCGCTCCGGACCGCCCGATGACCAACGCCTTCGTTTCGCCCGACGCTATCCGCAGCCTGTTCGCGCAGGCCATGTCCGACATGTACCGCACCGAGGTGCCGTTGTACGGCACGCTGATGGAGCTGGTGGCGCAGGTCAATGCGCAGACCCTGGCCGCGGACCCGGCACTGGAGGCGCAGCTGCAGCGCAACGACGAACGCGCGCGTCTGGACCAGGAGCGGCACGGCGCGATCCGCGTCGGCACCGCCGAGGAACTGGCCACGCTGCGCCGCCTGTTCGCGGTGATGGGCATGGCGCCGGTCGGCTACTACGACCTGTCGGTGGCCGGCGTGCCGGTGCACTCCACCGCGTTCCGCCCGCTGGAGGCGGCGGCGCTGGCGCGCAATCCGTTCCGCGTGTTCACCTCGCTGTTGCGGCTGGAGCTGATCGAGGACCCGGCGCTGCGCGAGCAGGCGGCGCAGATCCTCGCCAAGCGGCGCATCTTCACCGACGGCGCGCTCGCGCTGATCGCGCAGTGCGAACGCGACGGCGGCCTGGCCGACGCCGACGCGCAGCGCTTCGTCGCCGAGGCGCTGGAAACCTTCCGCTGGCACAGCGACGCGACCGTGAGTCTGCCGACCTACCGCGCGCTGAGCGAGGCGCACAAGTTGATCGCCGACGTGGTCAGCTTCCATGGCCCGCACATCAACCACTTGACCCCGCGCACCCTGGACATCGATGCCGCGCAGGCGGAGATGCTGCGCCGGGGCATCGACGCCAAGGCGGTGATCGAAGGCCCGCCGCGCCGCGCCTGCCCGATCCTGCTGCGCCAGACCAGCTTCAAGGCACTGGAGGAAACCGTGCGCTTCCCCGCGGGCGCGGACGGCGCCGAGGCCGGCACCCACACCGCGCGGTTCGGCGAGATCGAGCAGCGCGGCCTGGCCCTGACGCCGAAGGGCCGCGCGCTGTACGACGCGCTGCTGGAACGCGCACGCGCCGCCGACGGCAGCGCCGGTGCCGACTACGCCACGCGCCTGCAGGCCGCGTTCGCCGATTTCCCCGACGACTACGCCACCCTGCGTCGCGAGGGCCTGGGCTATTTCCGCTACGCCCTCACCGATGCCGGTCGCGCCGCCGGCGCTGCGGCCCTGGCCGGGAAGCCGGCCGAAGCGCTGATCGCCGACGGCCTGGCCAGCGCCGACCCGATCGTCTACGAGGACTTCCTGCCGGTCAGCGCCGCCGGCATCTTCCAGTCCAACCTCGGCGGCGGCGAACAGCGCGCCTACGCCGCGCACGCCAACCGCGCCGCGTTCGAGCAGGCGCTGGGCGCGACGGTGCACGACGAGTTCGCCATCTACGCCGGTATCGAGCGCGATTCGCTGGAGGCGTTGGTGGGTTGAGGCGGGGATTGGGGAATGGGGATTGGGGAATCGCAACAGCGGTTTCCCAGCGTCGTGTCGCCACACGCGCACGACGATACGGCGGTGCGTTGTGAGTGGGCTTCAGTCCCGATGGTGTCCGAAGACAACAACGCTGCTCA
>NZ_AQOJ01000524.1:0-30030 GCF_000364685.1 Xanthomonas sp. SHU 166 | reverse complement strand
AGTCCCGACTGTGTCCGCGGGCGATCAACCCTCAACACTACCGCGCGCTGCAGCTGAAGCCGCTCCCACAAGGGCGAGGGCGACGCATAGGCGCGTTCCGCGCGGGCTATGCGGCGTAACGCGCCTTCAGCATGGCATACGCCGAACGCAGCGCCAGCGCCTCGCCACCCGCCGGGCGGCCGGGGCGGTCGCTGTCGTTCCAGGCGTACACGTCCAGGTGCGCCCACGCCTGCCGTGCCGGCACGAAGCGCTCCAGGTACAGGGCGGCGGTCACTGCGCCGGCCATGCGCGAGCCGGCGTTGGCCAGGTCGGCGACCGAGCTGGTGAGATAGCGCAGGTAAGGACGCCACAGCGGCATGCGCCAGACCGGGTCGCGGGTGCGCTCGCCGGCGGCGATCCAGGCCTGCGCCAGCGTGTCGTCGTTGCAGAACAGCGCCGGCAGATCCGGACCCAGGGCGATGCGCGCGGCACCGGTCAGGGTGGCGAAATCCAGGATCGCGTCGGGGCGCTGCTCGCCGGCGTAGGCCAGCGCATCGCACAGCACCAGGCGGCCTTCGGCGTCGGTGTTGTCGATCTCCACACTGGTGCCCTCACGGGTGGCGATCACCTCGCCCGGGCGGAACGCGTTCGGGCCGACCGCGTTCTCCACCGCCGGCAACAGCACGGTCAGCCGCAGCGGCAGGCGCTGCGCCATCACCAGCCCGGCCAGCGCCAGCGCGTGTGCGGCGCCGCCCATGTCCTTCTTCATGTTGCGCATGCCGTCGGCCGGCTTCAGGTCCAGGCCGCCGGTATCGAAACACACGCCCTTTCCGACCAGCGCCACGTGCGGGTGCGCTTCCTCGCCCCAGCGCAGCACCAGCAGCCGGGGCGCGCGGTGCGAGGCGCGGCCGACCGCGTGGATCGCCGGGAAGTTCTGCTCCAGCAGCGCGTCGCCGACGATGCTCTCGAACTGCGCGCCGTGTTCCTGCGCGATCGCGCGTGCGGCTTCTTCCAGTTGCTCCGGCCCCATGTGCTCGGTCGGCGTGTTGACCCAGTCGCGCACGCGCAGGCTGGCCGCGATCAGGTCGCACACTTCGGCCTGCGGCGTGGCCAGCAACTGTGCCGGCAGCCGCGGCGGTTGCTTGTAGCGGGCGAAGCGGTAGCTGCCCAGGCCCCAGCCCAGGTGCAGCGCCGCCAGCGTGTCCGTGTCCAGCGCCGTTTCCACCCGCCAGGTGCTGCCGGCCGGCAGCGCGAACGGCGCATGCGCGTAGGCATACGCATCGCCGCGATCGCCGACGCCCAGCACCGCCGCAGCCACGCCGTCGGCACCCGGCAGCAGCAGCACGCTGCCCGGCGCGGCCATGAACTGCTGGGTGTCCATCCACGCCACCCACGCCGGCGATTGCGCCGCGCGCCATTCGGCCAGGTGCTCGCGGTCGAGCACGTACAGCGGCAGCGCATGGGTGGAGGCGTCGGTGAAGCCGGTCGGCAGGGACATCAGCGGATCCTTGGAAGAGGGAGAAGACCGGTGGGCGAGAGGGCGCGGATCAGGCGCGCGCCGCGTCGGCTGGCTGGGTCGCGTCCAGCCAGTCGGCCAGGCCGGTGAGGGTGTCGAAGTGCAGGTCGGGCGGGGTCGGCGGATGCCAGGCCTGCGCGTCGCGGTTGATCCAGCAGCCGCGCAGGCCGGCCTGCATCGCGCCGACCACGTCGATCTCGATGTGGTCGCCCACATGCAGCACCTGCGCGCAGGGCAGGCCCAGGCGTGCGCAGGCAGCGCGGAAGATGCCCGGGTCCGGCTTGGCCGCGCCGTGTTCGCGGGCACTGAGCTGGAAGGCGAAATGGTGGTCCAGGCCGATCGTGGCCAGGTCGGCGTTGCCGTTGCTCAGCGCCACCACCGGCACGCGCGCGGCGATGCGCTCCAGCGCGGCGACGCTGTCCGGGTAGCACTCCACCTGATTGCGCGCGGCATGGAACACCGCATACGCAGGTTCCAGCAACGCTTCATCGGCACCGCTGTCCTGCAGCGCACGGCGCAGGGTCAGCCGGCGCAGTTCGCTGAGGTCGTGGTGCAGGTGCGGATGCGCGGCGAACACCGCTTCGCGCAACTGCCGCATCGCCGCGACCGGGAAGCGCGCGGCGGTGGCCGGGCTGTGCTGCAGCAGCCAGTCGTGCAGCACCTGCTCGATGCGCGCGCCGATCGGCGCGAACGGCCACAGGGTGTCGTCCAGATCCAGCGTGATCGCGCGGACGGGGAAGGAGGGCATGGAAGTCACCGGCGCATTTTACGCCAAGCGCCGCCGCCGCCGCGGGCCGGGCCCGGTAGACAGCACTCGCGCGCTTCCGCCAATCCCCAATCCCGACTCCCCAATCCCGTTTCACTCAAGCAACCGCGCCCAACGCTGCATGCCTTCGACCCGCGCCAGCACCATCTTGATGCACACCAGCAGCGGCACCGCCAGCAGCAGGCCGATCATGCCCCACAGCCAGCCGAACAGCATCAGCGCCAGGATCAGCATCAGCGGCGAGATCGCCATGCGCCGGCCGAGCACGATCGGCGTCACCACCTGGCCTTCCAGCGTGTGCAGCGCCAGGTACAGGATCGCCGGCAGCGCCGCGCTCAGCGGTTCGCGGAAGGCGACGAAGCCCATCAGCAGCATCAGCACCGCGCCGATCAGCGGCCCCACGTAGGGTGCGAAATTCAGCAGCGCCACCACCGTGCCCCACAGCAGCGCTTCC
Source organism: Xanthomonas sp. SHU 166 (assembly GCF_000364685.1). Lineage (NCBI taxonomy): Bacteria > Pseudomonadati > Pseudomonadota > Gammaproteobacteria > Lysobacterales > Lysobacteraceae > Xanthomonas > Xanthomonas sp. SHU 166. The sequence goes on along the minus strand of NZ_AQOJ01000524.1, from coordinate 27,315 downwards.
TGTGGCGGAATGCCCAGCAGGATCAGAATGCCGGCGAAGATCAGGCCGACCAGCGTATTGATCACGGTGATGGTCAGGACGTAGCGCGAGACCTCGCGTTCGATCGAGCGCAGGATCTCGGTAGTGAATTTCTGTTGCTGGCGGCTGGGCAGCAGCGCGATCGCATGACGCTGCAGGTTCTCGCCGAACACCATGAAGAAGAACGTCAGCAACACCACCGCCAGCGCCGAGGCGGCCACCCGCGGGGTCCGCACCAGTGCCTTGTACGGGTCGTCCATCTGCGTGCGGATCACCTGCACGCGGCGTCCGCTTTCGCCGCCGGCGGCGCGGGCGAAGTTCTCCGCGGCCTGGTTGGCCTGCTGCATCGGCTTGGTCAGGTCGCGCACCTGGGTGGCGAGGTGGCGCAGCTGCGCCGGGGCCTGCTGCGCCCACTCGGCGGCGGGGCCGGCCAGTTGCACGGTCAGCGTCGTCGCTACCGCCATGCCCGACAGCAGCACCAGCAGCGCGGCCAGGAAGCGCGGCAGGTACAGCCGTTGCAGCATGCGCAGGATCGGGTTGCCGACCAGGGCGAAGAAGGCGGCGAGCAGGATCGGCAGGATCACGTCCTGCGCGGCCCACAGCGTGTAGCAGACTGCCAGGGTGGCCAGCACCACCAGCGAGACCGGTCCGCGCGGGCGCGGAGCGGGCGGCGGCGGCAGGGGGCCGTGCGGTGCGTCGTCGGCGACGACCGCGGGATCGGGAACTGTGCTCATCGGACCTGCGATGCGGTGGCCGCGGCGCGCGCCGCAGTGCACGCGCCGAACAGCGTCGAAAAGGAAGCGAAGTGTAGGCCGGATCGTGGCCGGCGCGATATCAAGGCGGCGTGGCCGCCGCGTGCGCGCGGCGTGGCAGCCCAGGCCAGCCACGCCGATCCCAGGAACGTCAGTCCTTGCCCTGGCGCTCGGACAGGTCGGTGGCTGCTTCGGCCGCGGCGGGTTGCCCGGGGCGCGAGGCCATCGGCGGCCGCGGCGGCTGCGGGCGGACAGCGGATGGGGGAACGGGTGCAGCGGGGGGCGGGGCCTGGGTGGCGGCATCCACGGCCGCATCCTGTGCGGTGTCCGCCGCTTCCTCGGCATCGTCGGAGGCGCGCTCGGCGTCATCGGACGCGCTCTTGGCGGTGGTGGCGTTGATCAGGCTGGAGAGCGCGCTGAGCATCTGCAGCCAGCGCGCGCCGCCGAGCTTGCCGACCACCGCCGCCGGTTCGGCGCGGCCGACCAGGAAGCCGGTGCCGAGGCCGACGATCACGATCCGCCATGGTGTCCAGCCTTCGCGCCAGACCTGCTGCAAGGTCGTCCAGTGCGTGCGCACCTGCTCCTGGCGTCCTTCCAGCAACGCTTCGGCGCGGGCGATGCGGTGCTGCAATTGCCGCAGGGTCATGGTGTGGCCTCGCGCTTGGCGACATCCTCGTCGCCGTCCTCGTCGTCGCCGCCGATGCCCAGCTTGGCCAACTGGCGGCGGGTGGCGTCGAGCTTGCTCATGTCGAAGTAACGCAGCGCCTGCCAGGCGCCGAGCGCGGTGACCACCAGGCTGAAGGCCGCGGTCGCCGAGATCGACGCCAGCCACGACCAGCCCATGCGCTGCAGCAGGGCGATCATCGCGCCCATCAGCAGCATCCAGGCCGAGGCGCCGAACGCCACCGACACGGTCAGCCACACCAGCGCCCGCGCCAGTGCGGCGCGGGCCAGGGCGAAGTCCGCGGCCACCAGCTTGCGCAGCGCGCGGCCGGTGTCCAGGGTGGCATTGAGTCCTTCGCGTCCGGCCGTGCCGAGCGCGCGGAAGGATTCCTCCAGCGACGGTGCGGCCGCGGCGTCTGCCGCGGCGCCGTCGGTGCGGGCCTGCTCCTCGCTCACACGCGGCTTACTTGTCGCCGCCGCTGCGCGCCAGCTTGGCGATGATCCAGCCGGTGGCGAAGGCCACGCCGAACGAGGCCAACGGACGCTCGCGGATCAGCTCGGCGGCGCTGTCGATCAGGTCGCGGCCCTTGTCCAGCAGCACGTCCACCTGCTCCTTCGCCGCCGCACCGCCGAACTCGGCCGCCGCCAACCCGGACAGCGCGCTGTCGGACAGCTCGGCCTTGACGTTGGCCTTGCCCAGCTTCAGTTCTTCGCCGGCGGCACCGGCAGCGCCCTTGATCGCGTCGCCGGCATAGCTGGCCGCGGACTTCAGGTGCGCGCCGGCTTCGCTCAGGTTGTCCTTGAGGTTCTCGGTATTGGTCGGGCTGGCATTCATGGGCATGTCTCCTCTGGGGTTTGGGGGCCTGCCGTCCGCCATCGCGGACGCTGCGCAGAACGGGGCGACACCAATACCATCGGCGGGGTGTACGGGGTGTTAGCTCGTCGCCGCAGGCAGTGCGCCATAGTGTCGGCGCTCGCCGCCGAGCGGCCAAGTCCCGGAGTGATTGTCATGCAAGCGTACGGCAACCGGAGCGGCCATGCCGGGGTGGTCGCCTACGACAGCGGCCCGGACTGGATCGTGCTGCGCTTCGCCGACGGCGCCACCTACCGCTACGACCGCCAGCATCCCGGCCTGCTCCAGGTCATGGAGATGCAGCGCCTGGCCGCCGCCGGGCGCGGCCTCACAACCTACTTGAACCAGCACGTGCGCGACGACTACGCCGCGCGCCTGGACTGAGCGTGCCGGCTCACTGCATGACCAGGTCGGCCTGCGCGCCGCCGCGCACCACGCGCAGCACCAGTTGCGCCGGCTTGCGCGCGAAATTGGCGCGGTAGCTGGCCAGATCGGCGAATTCGCCGACCGAGGCGGCCACCACGATGTCGCCGCTGGCCAGGCCGTTGCGCGCCGCACGGCTGCCCCGCGCCACGTTGCCGATCAGCACGCCGGAGATGCCGGATTGGCGCAGCGATTCGGGCAGGTCGGCGAAGGTGGCGCCGCTCAGCCGCGGATCCAGCGACTCGCCGCTGATCGCGCGAGGCTGTTCCTTGAGCGTGGCCTTGAGCTGCAGCGGCTTGCCGTCGCGGCGCACGTCCAGGGTCACCGTGCTGCCCACCGGCTGCAGGCCCTCGTAGTTGTGCAGCGCCTCGGCGCTGTCCAGGCGCTCGCCGTTGGCGCCGGTGATCACATCGCCCGGCTGCAGCCCGGCGGCCGCGGCCGCCGAGCCGGCCAGCACCCGCGTCACCAGCGCCCCGCGCGGCGCCGACAGGCCCAGGCCCTGCGCCATCTGCGTGGTCAGGTTCTGCGTCTCGATGCCGAAGGTGCCGCGGATCATCACCCCGTTGTTCTTGATCAACTGGTCGACCACCGCGCGCGCCAGGTTCGACGGGATCGCCAGGCCCAGGCCGATGTTGCCGGCCATGCTGCCCTGCGGGTTGAAGCTGGCGGTGTTGATGCCGACCAGTTCGCCGCGCAGGTCCACCAGTGCGCCGCCGGAGTTGCCGGGGTTGATCGAGGCGTCGGTCTGGATGAAGTTCTGGTAGCCCAGGCCGCGGATGCCGTTGCGGCCCATCGCCGAGACGATGCCGGAGGTGACGGTCTGGGTGAAGCCGAACGGGTTGCCGATGGCCGCGACGAAATCGCCCACGCGCAGCTTGTCGCTGTCGCCCAGGCGGATCTCGGTGAGGTTGTCGGCCTTGATCCGGATCAGCGCGATGTCGGTGTCCGCGTCCGAGCCCATGAACTCGGCCTTGAAGCTGCGCCCGTCGGCCAGGGTCACCTGCACGTCGTCGGCGTTCTCCACCACGTGGTGGTTGGTCAGCACGTAGCCGTTCTTCGCATCGATGATCACGCCCGAACCCAGCGACTCGTTGATGCGCTCCTGCGGGATGTCCGGGAACAGGCGGCGCAGGATCGGGTCGTTGAAGAACGGATTGCGCACCCGCACCACCTGCTTGGTGTTGATGCTCACCACCGCCGGCATCACCTTCTGCAGCATCGGCGCCAGCGACGGCAGCGGCTCGCCGGCCACCGCGGACGGCAGGCGCGCGGCCCCGGACAGCGGCGGCGCCGCGACCGGCGCGGCCTCGGCACGGTTGTCCAGTTGCGCATTGATGGCGGTGGCGGCGAAACCGCCGAAGGCAGCGGCGGCGGTCAGGGTCAGCAGCGTGGGCAGCGGTCGCATGGGGTCGGTTTCCGGGGAACGCGGGAGATGTGGGGCAGATGGGCGCGCGTGCGCGTAAATTAAGATGAACGCGCGGCGTTTAACCGCCAGTGAAAGCGTTCCGACGCCGCCTGCGCAAGGCCGCCACGGCACCCCGCGTGCACACCCGCTCGACGGCACGTGATCGGCGCGCGACGACGTTGACAGTGGGCCTGCCCGGCGTTAGCGTTCACGCTTGCATTAGCCACTACATGTAGCGGTATCGGTTCGGTACGACACTAGAACTAGGGTTTTCTTCACCAGGACTTCACATCCAGGGGCGCGCTCGGCGGTGCATGACGGGACGGTGACAGGGGACGTCGCGGAATCAGGGGATTTTTGATCGGTCGAGGGCAGGCGCCGCGTGCGCTGCTGCGGCCGTCGCTGCCGTGCAGCGCAAGTGCGATAGAGACAAGACACACGGCGGATGACCACCCATCCGCCCCATCGGGACAGGTTCGAGGAGAACACAGCAGAATGAGTACGGTGCGCCTGGAAGTCGTCCAGACCGGATCCAAGCACGACCCCATCCCGATGCAGCCGGCGTCGCAGGACATCTGGGACAAGAAGTATCGGCTCAAGACCAAGCAGGGCGATCCGCTGGATGCCGACATCGACGGCACCTACCTGCGCGTGGCCCGCACGCTGGCCGATGCCGAGGTCGGCGAGGAGCAGCGCGCCTACTGGTTCGAGCGCTTCGCCTGGGCGCTGCGCCGCGGCGCGATCCCGGCCGGGCGCATCACCTCCAATGCCGGCGCGCAGGAACACAAGCCGGCCACCAGCACCATCAACTGCACCGTGTCGGGCACCATCACCGACTCGATGGACGGCATCCTGGAGAAGGTCCACGAGGCCGGGCTGACCCTCAAGGCCGGCTGCGGCATCGGCTACGAGTTCAGCACGCTGCGCCCGCGCGGCGCGTTCGTGGCCGGCGCCGGCGCCTACACCTCCGGGCCGATGTCGTTCATGGATATCTTCGACAAGATGTGCTTCACCGTGTCCTCGGCCGGCGGCCGCCGCGGCGCGCAGATGGGCACCTTCGACGTGTCCCACCCGGACGTGAAGGACTTCATCCGCGCCAAGCGCGAGGACGGGCGCCTGCGCCAGTTCAACCTGTCGCTGCTGATCACCGACGGCTTCATGCAGGCGGTGGAGCAGGACGCCGACTGGCCGCTGGTGTTCCCGGTGAACCGCAAGGAAGAGGCCGACGTCGACCTGGCCGACGCCAGCGCCGTGGTGTGGCGCGACTGGCCCACCCACAAGGACTACATCGTGCGCGACGACGGCCTGGTCGCGTGCAAGGTGTACGGGCACATCCGCGCCCGCCACCTGTGGGACATGATCATGGTCTCCACCTACGACTACGCCGAGCCGGGTTTCATCCTGATCGACCGCGTCAACGAAATGAACAACAACTGGTGGTGCGAGAACATCCGCGCGACCAATCCGTGCGTGACCGCCGATACCTGGGTGCAGACCGCCGAGGGGCCGCGTCAGGTCGCCGATCTGCTGGGAACGCCGTTCCTGGCGCGGGTCGATGGCGGCGACCATGCCACCGGTGCGGAGGGTTTCTTCAAGACCGCGCACAAGCAGGTGGTACGACTGCAGACGCAGGAAGGTTACGCGCTGCGCCTGACCGCGGACCACCGCGTGCGGCGCGTGGTGCGCCAGACCCGTTGGTCGCTGGACACCCAATGGTGCCAGGCGGACCAACTGGTCGCAGGCGACCGGGTGCTGCTCAACAATCACCGTGCCGGTGCGGAGTGGGGCGGCGCGCGCAGCTATGAGGAAGGTGTCCTCCTCGGCATGCTGGTGGGCGACGGCACGCTCAAGCAGGACGCCGCCGTGTTGTCTGTCTGGTCGCAGGCCGCCGCCGTCAATGCAGCGCCGCAGGCGCCGGTGGCGCTGATGGACGAAGCCCTGCGCTGCGCGCGCAGCCTGCCGCACCGTGCCGACTTCGCCGGCTGGAGCGAGGTGCGCGACCGTGGCGAGTACCGCCTGAAGTCGGCCGCCTTGCGCGATCTGGCGCTGGAGCTGGGCCTGCGTCCGGGCGACAAGGCGATCACCCCGGCCGTCGAGAAGACCTCCAGCGATTTCCATCGCGGCTTCCTGCGCGGCCTGTTCGACACCGACGGCTCGGTGCAGGGCAGCCAGGAGAAGGGCGTCAGCGTGCGCCTGGCACAGTCCGACCTGGCGCGGCTGGAGGCAGCGCAGCGCATGCTGTTGCGGCTGGGCATCGCCTCGCAGATCTACCGCGACCGGCGTCCCGCCGGCACCGCGTTGCTCCCCGACGGGCACGGCGGCACGCGTGCCTACGCCACCAAGGCGCAGCACGAACTGGTCGTCAGCGGCGACAACCTCGATGCCTTCGCCCAACGGGTGGGCTTTGCCGACACCGCCAAGGCCAACCGCCTCAAGGCGCTGCTGTCCGGCTATCGTCGCCAGTTGAACCGCGAGCGTTTCGTGGCGACCGTGCAGTCGGTGGCCGCCGATGGCATCGAAGACGTCTACGACGTGCAGGTCCCCGGCATCAACACCTTCGACGGCAACGGCCTGCACGCCCACAATTGCGGCGAGCAGCCGCTGCCGCCCTACGGCGCCTGCCTGCTCGGCTCGATCAACCTCACCACCTTCGTGCGCGAGCCGTTCACCGAGCGCGCCCGCTTCGACTGGGAGGAATACAAGGAAGTGGTGCGGGTGTTCACCCGCATGCTCGACAACGTGGTCGAGGTCAACGGCCTGCCGCTGCAGCAGCAGCGCGACGAGATCATGCGCAAGCGCCGCCACGGCATGGGCTTCCTCGGCCTGGGCTCGACCATGACCATGCTGCGCATGAAGTACGGCAGTGCCGAGTCCTGCGAGTTCACCGAGTCCATCGCCCGCGAGATGGCCGTGGCCGGCTGGGAGACCGCGCTGTCGCTGGCCAAGGAGAAGGGCCCGGCGCCGATCATGCAGGAGACCTTCGAGGTCACCGCGGCGATGCTGCGGCAGCGCCCGGAGATGGCCCGCGACGGCTGGCGCGTCGGTGAGCGCATCGAAGGCCGGCTGTTGCACGCCAAATACAGCCGCTACATGCAGCGCATCGCCGAGGTGGCGCCGGCGCTGGTCGAGGAACTGGCCGAGGTGGGCGCGCGCTTCACCCACCACAGCTCCATCGCCCCCACCGGCACCATCTCGCTGAGCCTGGCCAACAACGCCTCCAACGGCATCGAACCGAGCTTCGCCCACCACTACAGCCGCAACGTGATCCGCGAGGGCAAGAAGAGCAAGGAGAAGGTGGACGTGTTCTCCTTCGAGCTGCTGGCCTACCGCCACCTGGTCAACGCCAAGGCGATGCCGTTCGCCGAGGACGCCGCCGCGCGCCTGCCGGACTACTTCATCGCCGCCGACGACATCCACCCCAAGGAACACGTGGACGTGCAGGCCGCCGCGCAGAAATGGGTGGACAGCTCCATCTCCAAGACCGCCAACGTCCCAACCGACTATCCCTACGAGCAGTTCAAGGACATCTACCGCTACGCCCACCAGCAGGGGCTGAAGGGCTGCACCACGTTCCGCTTCAACCCGGCCGCCTTCCAGGGCGTGCTGGTGAAGGAGGCGGACCTGGAGAACACCACCTACCGCTTCGAGCTGGAAGACGGCAGCGTGGTCGAGGTCAAGGGCAACGAACAGATCGAATACGACGGCGAGATGCACACCGCCGCCAACCTGTTCGATGCGCTGAAAGAAGGGTATTACGGCAAGTTCTGACGCCGTCCCGTCTCCCCTTCGCGCCGGCGGAGGGGAGGGCGGCGGTGGAAGCCCCGGAAGTGCGGTGCGCCGCGCTTCCCCAACGTTTCCCCACCGTCCGCCGAATGTCGCCGTTTCCGGCTCCCCGCTTCGCTGCAATCGGTATAGCATCGCCCGCGTGACATAAACACTGACACCCTGAGGAGGGTTTTATGAGCAATGGGAATGGCGTCACGGCGACGCTGACGCAGGTCGCCGAGAACGTGAAAGAAACCGCCACCAACGTCGGCGAGACCATCGCCGCCACCGCCAGCGAGGCCGTCGCCACGGTCAAGCAGACCGCCGAGACCGTGCAGAAGCGCGTGCAGGACCAGGTCGCCAAGACCCGCAAGGCGGTGAAGAAGGCCGAGAAGGCCGTCGCCAAGCGCGCCGAGAAGGCCGGCAAGGCCGTCAAGAAGACCGTCGCCAGCGCGCGCAAGAAGCTGGAAGCGGCCAAGGCCAGCGCCCAGGCCGAAGCGGCCGCGCTGACCAAGGGCGGCAAGAAGACCGCCAAGAAGGCGGCTGCGAAGAAGGCGCCGGCGAAGAAGGCCGCTGCCAAGAAGGCCGTTGCGAAGAAGGCTCCCGCCAAGAAAGTGACCGCCAAGAAGGCCGCGCCGAAGAAGGCGGTCAAGAAGGTCGCCGCCAAGAAGGCCGTTGCCAAGAAGGCAGTGAAGAAAGCGGCGAAGAAGGTTGCAGCGAAGAAGGCCGTCGCCAAGAAAGCGGTGAAGAAGGTCGCCAAGGCGGTCAAGAAGAGCACCGCCAAGGTCGCCAAGAAGAGCGCCGCCGTGAAGAAGACCGCCGTGCGCAAGGCCGCCGGCAAGAAGGCCGCGGCCACCCGCGCCAAGAAGTAAGCCGTCCCGTCGCACCCTCTCTCCCGTGCGCGGGAGAGAGGCCGGGCCCACGCCCGTCCCGCTCCGCCTTCCAGGAACGCACGCCTCATGGCCATCAAGATCGACCAGAAAATCAAGGGCTACGCCGTCGTCACCCCCGAGGACAAGGCGCGCGACGCCGCCGCCGCGTTGCCCGCCTCGTCGATCGACCGTGCCACCGCCGAGGCTGAAGCGCCGGCGGACAACATCATCCACATGCACGAGCGCATCGAGCGCCCGGACGTGCTGATCGGCAGCACCTACAAGATCAAATCGCCGTTGGTGGAACACGCCATGTACGTGACCCTCAACGACATCGTGCTCAACGCCGGCACCGAGCACGAACTGCGCCGCCCCTTCGAAATCTTCGTCAACTCCAAGTCCATGGAGCATTTCCAGTGGATCGTGGCGCTGACTCGCATCATGTCCGCCGTGTTCCGCAAGGGCGGCGACGTCACCTTCCTGGTCGACGAGATGAAGGCCGTGTTCGACCCCAAGGGCGGCTACTTCAAGGCCGGCGGCGTGTACATGCCGTCGCTGGTCGCCGAACTGGGCAGCATCGTCGAAGAGCACATGAAGTCGATCGGCCTGCTGCACGACCCGGAAATGAGCGACCACCAGCGCGCGCTGATCGCCGAGAAGCGCAAGCAGTACGAAGAACGCTCAAAAAAAAACAATGAAGTAGGCAAGGCGGTTCCTTCTCCTGCGGGAGAAGGTGCCCGCAGGGCGGATGAGGGTGCGCTGTCCGCCGACTCCACCGCCGACCACGAAGAGGACATCGCCGTCACCGGCGACGGCGCGAGTTTCCCGCCGTCGGCCACGATGTGCCACAAGTGCAACACCAAGGCGCTCGTCATTATGGACGGGTGTGCTACTTGTTTGAATTGTGGGTATTCTAAGTGCGGGTGAGCGCATTAGATAAAAAAGGCGAATAGACATGGACGTTGCGACAACTCCTTTTCTGAAGTGGGCCGGCGGTAAAAGATGGCTCGTTGCTGATCGACCGGAGTTGTTTCGAATGTGGGAGGAGCGGTATATAGAGCCATTTCTTGGCTCAGGCGCCGTGTATTTTCACGTTCAGCCAGCTCGAGCAATTCTTTCTGATATAAATCCAGATCTAGTAAATGCATACCGCTCAGTTAGGGATGACTGGATGGCGGTATCTTCCGCCCTTAGAGAGCATTCCACGAAGCATTCTACGGCGCATTATTATAATGTGAGAGATAATGGTAAACCATTGTCTGCGACCGACGAAGCTGCTCGTCTCATTTATTTAAATCGAACTTGTTGGAATGGATTGTACCGAGTTAACCGCAAGGGGCACTTTAATGTTCCTATAGGCACGAAGGATTCGGTCATTCTGGATACAGATAATTTCAAGGCCCTTTCGGATCTTCTTCAAAAAGCAAGAATAAATCATTGCGATTTTGAGGTTGCTATAGATCAAGCGTTGGAAGATGACTTTCTGTTCGTTGACCCGCCGTACACTGTCCAGCACAATTTAAACGGTTTCATAAAATATAATGAGCGTTTGTTTTCATGGGATGATCAGGTTCGCCTCCGAGACGCCCTGGTGCGTGCTGACTCTAGAGGCGCTCGTATTCTAATGACGAATGCGGACCATGAATCTATCCGTGGACTTTATGATGGCGTGTTTCATCAAGAGTCTATATCAAGAAACTCAGTCCTTGCTGGCAAAGGTGGTAACAGAGGGGTTGTTACTGAGTTGTTGATAAAAAACTGGTAAATTCAATTAGATAGTTTTGATGTGACTAGAGAACATAATGGGGAGCAGGGATGATCAGTCAACTAGTGCCAGTAGACGGCTTAAGAGCATTGGCTAGAGCAAAAGCGCGGAGCTTTGTAAATAAAAGCATTCCACCAAGCCGCCTTGAATCCTCACTAGAAGATGGATGGGAAATCTCTCGTCATGGTAAAACGTCTATCCGGCTTAAGAGAAGCAAGGCCGGGCATGAGCTTTTGAGGGATAGGGTCTGGTCGCTCTTGTATAGACTTGGGGCCCTGAGTCTGACAAATGACTCGATCACCACTGATGACCAAGAGCCATCTTGTGACGTAATAGCTGTAGACACCGAGCTTACGTTGGCTGTTTCATGCATCTCCAATGAAAAATTTGGTCATTCTCCGTTGCTGAAAGAAAAGATGGATTCTCTCGTTGAGATGCGAGAATCTCTAGCCAGGTCAATCTCAAAGGCATTCCCTTCAGAAGTTAAAAGAAATAATGTTCTTTGCATATTTGTTGAGAATGTTGATGTCTCTGGCGAGGATCGTTCACAAGCTGAGCAGCGTGGAGTCAGCATCTTTGACGAATCGGACTTGGATTACTACGAGAAGTTGGCAGACCATCTTGGTTCTGCTTCCAAGTATCAACTCTATGCGGACCTTCTCCCAGGTAAGACAATACCTGGCTTGGCGATTCGAGTGCCCGCGGTACGCACAAGAATGGGGCCACAAACATGCCTGACTTTCCCTATTTCCCCCGAGTATTTGCTAAAAATTGCTTATGTTTCTCACCGCTCTAAGGGTAAGGCGTCCGACGTTCATACCTATCAGAGAATGCTTAAGAAGGGTCGGCTCAAGAAAATAAAGGAATATATTTCTGATAGGGGTGTCTTTCCCACCAATATTGTTATTAATATAGATAAGAAATATCTAAAATTCGAGAAGGTTCATCAAGACACTACTAGGGAATCTACTGATGCAAGTGGTGTGCTAGGCTGGCTAACGATTCGCCCGGCGTATAAATCGGCCTGGATCATTGATGGGCAGCATCGCCTTTTTGCTTACTCCGGGCACGAATACGCAAGAACTGGGCACCTCAGCGTGTTAGCTTTTGAAGGGATTAGTCCCAGCGCCCAGGCGAAATTATTTGTAGATATCAATGCAAAACAAAAAAGCGTTAAGCCATCACTACTCCAAGAGCTATTTGCGGAGCTCCATTGGGATGCCGAAGCTCCTTCTGTTCGTGTCCAAGCTATAATATCAAAAGCGGTTCAATCCCTTGACGTAGAGCGTGACTCTCCCTTTCTAGGTAGAATCCAGACTGCAGATGCCGCGAAAGATGCAACACGCTGCATATCTCTTGCGAGTATGTTTAGAGCTCTTGAGAGACATTCTTTCTTCATCGAACGGGAAGATCATAATGAAGTGGTCGAGCCTGGACCATTTTGGGCTGGCGTAAGCGAAAAAACTCTGGCTCGAACAATTTTCTTTATTAAGAATTGGTTCGGAACTATTTCCAAATCTGCTAGCGATTGGTGGACTTTAGGGTCTGCGCCAGGCGGCGGACTCGCCATGAATGACAGCATTGTGGCGTGCATAAACGTGCTTTGGTCTGTTTTTGAGCATCTCCGACAAAAGGAGGTGCAGCCTTTATCTCGCATAGACCAAAATCGCTTGTGGCTACTTTTGCAGCCTTATGCGGCAGCTTTGGCAAACCACTTTGGACGAATGTCTACGGATGAGCGCCAACGATACAGAGATTTGCGCGGCTCGCAGGGGCAGACGGTGCGTACGCGGCGTGCTCAGCAGGCAATTAGGATGGAGATCGGTGATTTCTCCCCGATAGGGTTAGAGGATTTTCTTAATAGGGAAAAGGCGCAAACAAATCTAAAAGGAAAGGAGATAATTGATAGGCTGGAAGTGCTTATACAACGGATTGTTATCGATGAGCTTAAGCAGGAGTTTGGTGCCGACGAATCGGGTTGGTGGACTCAAGGTATTCCCAAGCAAATTAGAACAGATGTGGTCTCTCGAGTTGAGCGTGATGATAATAAACGTCAATCAAAGGAGGCTTACTTTGAATTGATCGAATACCGAACTATAGTCCAGGGGCATTGGGGCATATTTCAAGGTCTAATGGGTATTGGTCGGAAATCGGAAAGCAAAGATCGCCAAACTAAGTGGCTTGCTGACCTAAATGAAATGAGGCGGATCGTATCTCACTCCTCATCTGGAGTCACTCTCGCGGTTGAGCAACTCAGTGAGTTGGAATCGCTTGAGAAGGAGCTGCTAAAAAGGCGCAAGAGCTTGCCGTCTGATTCGGATGCGGACGATCTTGCTGTGGACGAGAATGAAGCTTAGTAAGAGTGGTTGAATTGGGGCAGTTATTTGTGGGTTCTGTGTGAATGGAATTGAATGAAAATCTTTTTAAAATTGCGCTCCCCAATAGGCTCACAACTGTCATGTCGCGTACCGGTCATGGATTAAGCTGCCAATATGGGCTTTAGCATCACCAGCCTCGACGCCCTCGAAGCCCTGTACGGCCAGCCGGTGGAGCGCGCGGTGCGAAAGCAAATCGACCATCTGAACGCCGACTACCAGGCGTTTGTGCACGCGTCGCCGTTCGTGGTGCTGGCCTCTGCCGGTGCCGAGGGACTGGACTGCTCGCCGCGCGGCGATGCGCCGCGATTCGTGCAGGTGCTGGATGCGCGCACGCTGGCGTTGCCGGATCGGCCGGGCAACAACCGCGTCGATACCCTGCGTAACCTGCTGCAGGATCCGCGGCTGTCGCTGTTGTTCCTGATCCCCGGCATCGGCGAAACCTTGCGCGTGAACGGTCGTGCTGAGATCCGCGTCGATCCGGACCTGCTGGCGCGGTTCGCGGTCGGCGAGCGCTTGCCGCGCAGCGTGATCGTGGTGCATATCGACGCGGCGTATTTCCATTGTGCCAAGGCGATCGTGCGCTCGCAGCTGTGGGATCCGGCGCGGCACCTGCCGCGCGATCGCTTGCCCAGCCCCGGCACCATGCACGCGCATCTGGCCGACGGCGCGTTCGACGGCGAGGCCTACGATCGGGAATTGCCGCAGCGCACCCGGGACGCGCTGTACTAGCTTGACTGGATTGGTCTACGCGCCGCGCCGCGTGCATCACGTCGCGCCGGGTTGAACTGCACGCCGTCGCGTGACGCCGCCACCGATGTCCCTGGTCATGCCACCCTGCTACGGTGCGCCCCTGGTGGAAAGCGGCGGCGACGCCGTTCCGGCGCGCAGCGAACGACAGGGGAGTGTGGATGCGGGAACGTGGGGAACCCTCAGGCGGTTGGGGCGAGTTGCTGCTGGTGGTGGCGGTGGCATTCGGGTTGCCGATCTACTGGAGTGCGCTGGCGGTGCTGGCGCCGGTGGTGGAGCCGTCGTTTTCCGACGCGAACCTGTGGGGCATGGTGTTCTACGAGCTGCTGGTGCTGGCGTTGTTGTTGCCGACCCTGTGGTTCCGCGGCTGGACGCGGCAGGCGCTGGGGCTGCAGTGGCAGGCGCGCGACATCGGCGTGGGCCTGGCGCTGTTGGCCGCCTGTCTGGTGGCGACCTATCCGTTGAATCTGTTGAACGACAGCGTGGCGGCGGAGGTGAATCCGTCGATGGACGCGATGGTGGCCGGGCCGCTGTCGGCGCGCGTGGTGGTGCTGGTCTCGCTGCTCAATCCGATCTTCGAGGAAGTGTTCGTCTGCGCCTACGTGATCCGCGCGCTGGAGCGGCGGCACAGCCCGGCGTTCGCGGTGAACGTGAGCGTGGCAATCCGAGCGTCGTATCACCTCTATCAGGGGCCGGTCGGCACCATCGCCATCGTGGTGATAGGGCTGATCCTGGGCTGGTGGGTGGCGCGCACCGGGCGGCTGTGGCCGGCGATCGTGGCGCATGCCGCGCTGGATTTGCTGGGATTGATGGTCTACGTCTGATGCGCTGGGCGCGCGCGCCGGCAGGGGGGCGTGCACCGGGCTGATCGCAGTGTCGGCATGCGCGAGCCCGGCCGCCCATTCCATCGACGACACGGCGTCGGCCACCATGCCTGATCACTCCAGCGCCGGTGGTCGCCCGCCCGTTGGCTGGATTCGCGGCGGCGGACTCACCGAAGCGGTCGCTGGCGTAGACAGCTACATTCCTGAACACGTCGGCGCTTTCGCCGCTGTACGCCACGGCTTACAGTCGAACGACAAGGACGTGTCGCCCGCTGGACAAACGGGGGAAGGTCCGGGGTTCCCGCTGCTCGATCACGTCGGTCACGGCGCGCGCCGCGCGGGTCGCAACGCTTTCAGGGGAGAAGCGGGATGGCGTCGACCGAGGATCTGCCAGAACCTCATCCGTTGTTCGAGCTGCTGTCGGGCGAGATCAGCGACCGCGAACTGCGCCGCTGCCTGCGCGTGGTGCGCCTGCACCTGTGCATGGACGTGGCGTTCCTGTCGCGCTTCCGGGAAACCGACCGCGTGCTGGATCACGTGGACGGGCCGCCCGATGGGCCGATCCATGAAGGCCAGATCCTGCCGTTCGCCGATGGCTACTGCATGCGCGTGGTGCAGGGCGAGTTGCCGCAACTCATTCCGGATACCTCGTTGGTGCCGGCGGCGCAGTGCATCCCGGCGACGTGGCAGATTCCGATCGGCTCGCACATGAGCGTGCCGATCCAGGTGGGCGGGCGGATCTACGGCACGTTGTGCTGCTTCAGCTTCCTGCCGCGGCACGACCTGGGCGAGCGCGACATCGGCATGCTGCGTGCGTTCGCCGAGATCTTCGCGCTGCGCCTGCACGAGGTGGAGGCGCACAAGCTGGAACGGCAGGCGATGATCGACGAGATCGACGGCGCGCTGGCGGCGGGCGCGCCGCGCATCGTGTTCCAGCCGGTGTTCGCGCTGCAGGGGCTGCGCCTGCATGGATTCGAGTGCCTGTCGCGTTTCGACGTCGTGCCGCAGCGTGGGCCTGCGCAGTGGTTCCAGCAGGCCGAGCTGGCCGGCGTCGGCATCCGCCTGGAGCTACACGTGCTGGCCAAGGCGCTGGCGTATCTGCGGCGCTTCCCGCCGCAGTACCGGCTCAGCGTGAACATGTCGCCGGAACTGATCATGTCCGCGTCCCTGGCGGGGCTGCTCGGCGACGACACCGAGGTGACGCGCCTGATCCTGGAGATCACCGAGCACGCCATCGTGCGCAACTACCAGGCGCTGGCGCAGGCGCTGGCGCCGCTGCGCGAGCGCGGCGCGCAGGTGGCGGTGGACGATGCCGGCGCCGGCTACGCCAGCATGCGCCACATCCTGCAGTTGCAGCCGGACGTCATCAAGCTCGACATGAGCATCACCCAGTGCATCCATTCCGACCGCAGCCGCCGCGCGCTGGCCAAGGGGCTGACCAACTTCGCCCACGAGATCGGCACGCGGGTGGTGGCTGAAGGTGTGGAGACGGCGCAGGAACTGGACGCGCTGCGCGAGCTGCAGGTCGACCTGGTACAGGGGTATTTCCTGTCACGGCCGCTGTCGGAGGATGCGGCGCTGGCCCTGGCGCTGTCCGACGCCGGCTGAGCCGCGGGGCATCGTTGCAGGCGCGGCGCGATCGATGGACGGCTTGGCCGATGCGGGCCTGCGGCCGATCACGCGGCGTCCTCTACCACGGCACCACGCGGCCCAGGTAATCCAGGTAGTGCAGGCCGCCGCGGCCGCGGGCGGCATCGATGGTGTCGAGCAGGGGCGGGATGCTGTCGTCGATGGACAGGCGCGCCTGCGGCCCGCCCATGTCGGTGCGCACCCAGCCGGGTGCCATCAGCAGCAAGGTGTGCGCGCTGTCGCGGTGGCGCGCGGCGAAGCTTCGCATCAGCATGTTCAGTGCCGCCTTGCTGCTGCGGTAGATCTCGTACTGGCCATTCGTGTTGTTGGCGATGCTGCCTTGCCCGGACGACATCGCGCCGATGCTGCCGGTGTCGCGCACCAGGTCGCGCAGGGTCTCGATGGCGCGCATCGGGCTCAGCGCGTTGGTGACCATGACCCGGACGAATTCGTCGGTGGCGACATCGGCGACGGTCTCGCGGTCGTCGTTCTTGACGCCGGCGTTGACGAACAGCAGGTCCAGGACCTCGCCGGCCAGGCGCGCACGCAGCGCGGCC
This sequence comes from Xanthomonas sp. SHU 166, assembly GCF_000364685.1. NCBI lineage: Bacteria > Pseudomonadati > Pseudomonadota > Gammaproteobacteria > Lysobacterales > Lysobacteraceae > Xanthomonas > Xanthomonas sp. SHU 166. The sequence goes on along the minus strand of NZ_AQOJ01000524.1, from coordinate 10,664 downwards.
AGCTGCGCAGGGACGGTGATGTCGACGCATTCGATGCGCAGCGTTTGCGGGTATTCGGCGGCGAGGCCGTACAGCGCACTGGGCGTGCCGGCGCGTTCGGTGGCGATGACGCGCCAGCCGCGTCTCAGGTAGCCTTCGGCCATCGCCAGGCCCAGGCCGCGCGAGGCGCCGATCAGCAGGACGGTCTTGGGTGCAGGGGTGTCGATCATGGTGGGTCTCCGCGTGGCCGGCGCGGCCTCGGCACGCGAGGCTTACCGGCGGTCTGCGCACTCTAGGCACGCATGCCGCTCTGCGGAACGCGCGCCGGATGCATTGACGCCTTGCGTCGGACGCCTGTGTCCATCGTCACTGTCGGGAAGCGCGTATGCCGGAACCGGATCTGAATCTGTTGATCGCCCTCGACGCCTTGCTGGCGGAAGCCAGCGTCGCCGGCGCCGCGCGGCGGCTGGGGCTGAGCGCGTCGGCAATGAGCCGGACATTGACCCGGCTGCGCGAAGCGACCGGCGATGCGCTGCTGGTGCGGGCGGGCGGCACGATGGTGGCAACACCGCACGCGGTCGAACTGCGCGAGCGCGCCCGCGACGCGGTGGAGGCCGCCCGCGCCGTGCTGCGCCCGGCGCCGGCCGATCTGGATCCGGCGACGTTGCAGCGCACCTTCATCGTGCGCGCCAACGACGCCTTCGTGGAGGCGTTCGCGGCCATCCTGGTCGCCGCGGTGGCGGCGTCGGCGCCGCAGGTGCGCCTGCAGTTCGTGGCCAAGGCGCAGAAGAGCGCGGGGCCGCTACGCGAGGGCCTGGCCGATCTGGAAATCGGGGTGCTGGGCGCGATGGGGCCGGAAGTGCGCGTGCAGGGTCTGTTTCGCGATCGCTTCGTGGGCGCGGTGCGTAGCGGCCATCCGCTGGCGCGCGACAAGGAGGTGAGCGCGCAGCGCTATGTGGCATTCGGCCACGTCGTGGCCTCGCGGCGCGGGCGGGCGCACGGGCCGGTGGACGCGGCGCTGCAGCAGCTGGGCCTGGTCCGCCATGTCGCGACGGTGGTGCCCAGTTTTTCCGCGGCGCTGGCGGTGGCGCGCGGCTCGGACTTGATCGCATTGGTGCCGGCCTCGTTAATGGCGGCGCAGCCCGACATGCTGCGCGAGCCTGCGCATGCGTTTGCGCTCCCCGTGGTCACCGAGCCGATCACGGTGTCGATGCTGTGGCATCCGCGCCTGGAGCACGATGCGGCGCATCGGTGGCTCCGCGGCCTGTTTCTGTCCGAGTTCCGCTCGCGCGTGCCGCTGCGCTGAGTCGCACAGGCCGTTGCTGTCGGGATGCGACATCGGCACTGGTCCGCCGCCGCGGCGATGCCGCACACTTGCCGGCTCTGATCGAAGGCAGGAACAGGCGATGGCACGGCGATACGGATGGAGCGCGATGCTGGTGGGGTTGGTGGCGTTCGCCGCAGCGGCGGCTGGCCCCGCACCCGGCGAATACAGCACCAAGGAAGGATGGGGCAGCATGCGCGTCACCGAGAAGGGCGGCGCGCGCCAGTTCGACCTGTTGTCGGTCGGCGCCAACGGCCACACCTGCTCGCTGTCGGGCACGCTGCAGGGCGACAAGGCGGAGGTGAGCGATGCCGGCGACGTGCCGTGCAAGCTGGCGTTCAAGCCGGTGCCGGGCGGGTTCAACGTGGCCGCGCTGACCGAGGAAAGCTGCCGCGACTATTGCGGCATGCGCGCCAGCTTCGAGGGCGACTACCTGCAGTTGCCGGCCGGCTGCACCGCCGCGGCCAGCAGCCGGCGGCGCGAGGCCTATCTGCAGGACTACCGCGGCAAGCGCTATGACAAGGCGCTGGCCGGCATGCAGGCGTTCGCAGGCGAGTGTGGCGGCTTCCTCAACTGGCTCGATCGCGACCGCTTCGCCAACGACCGCGCCATCACGTTGCTGCGCCTGGGCCGGCCGCAGGAGTGCCTGGCGGCGCTGGACGGCACCCTGGCCGGCCGCAGCCGCGACGAGGCCTCGTTCCAGGCCGAACTGGAAAAGCAGAGCACCATGCTGCCGCCCAGCGACTGGGATGCCTACCTGCCGATCGCCAAGTCCACCTGGTTCAACCGAAAGCTGTGCGAGGCGGCCAGGCGCTGACAGACGCTGTGTCGGTGCGGGGCGCCGATGGCCGCTGCACCGGGGGCCGTCCACCGCTGCGAGACGCGGCGCGGTGGCCGTGGATGTGCTGCGGTTGGCGTGCGACGCGAGAGACGCCCAGGCCCCTGGCGCCGTCCCATGGCCCGCTGGTCGCCGGGGCGGCGTGGCGTCGCCGGTTGCCGTGGCCGCGGGCGACTGCGCATACTTCCGGCGACCAATGGCGCGTTGGACGCCCTGGAGCAAGGATGATCGATCGACTGCGACGCCTGTTGTCCCGCACCTCGCCACGCGGGGCCGATACCGCCCACGAGGCTGCGGGGCCGGAGCCCGCGCCCGAGGCGCAGCCGCGCCATGCACTGCAGCAGCTGTTGCTGCAGGTGCTGCAGCGCGAGGGGCATGCGGCGACCCTGCACGACGAGGTGGTCGTGCTCGGCAACGGCCTGCAACTGCTCACCGAATTGGTGGATCTGGCCGAGCTGCGCAAGGGCGTGCGCACGGCCAGCTGCATTCGCGTGCATCACCGCACCCTGTTCCCCGACGGGATCGTCGAGTTCCAGCATTCCATCGGCGAGGACACCGACGCGAGCCTGGCCTCGGGCTTCACGACGTGGGCGCGCACCGATCTGGTGGCGCTGTCGGAGGCGGTGGCCGCGCCGGCCGACGCGCGCTGCATGACGCTGCAGATGGAGTTCCCGGCCTCGGCCACGGCCGAGTCGGCGCTGCGGCGCACGGTGGTGCTGGGGCCGGTGGCGCACATGAATGGCGACGCCGCGCGGGCCGCGGCGGGCGAGGACACCGAACACGCGTTCTGCCCGTGCTGCCTGTTCACCAACAGCCTGGACGCCTTGATGCCGTTGCTGCAGCGGGATCAGCGCATGCTCGGCATCCGCCTGTTCGCCTCGCGCGACGCCGACGGCGAGGTCGCGGCCGATTGCCGGGTCAACGGCGAGGACTTTCCCGACGGCGTGGCCTGCCTGCGCCGTTACGCCGAGACCTGGCCGGCACTGGGCGCCATGGAATTCCGCAAGCAGTACGCGGTGGTGCGCCTGCCGGAGCCGGTGGCGCCGGACACCGCGCACTGACGCATCATCGGGCGCTGCCCGAGCGCGTGCGCAGTGTTGAGCAGCGGCGGTTTAGGCCGCCGCAGCGGCATCCGCCGGCGCGCTGGGCAGCGCCGACGCCACGATGCCGTGCAACTGCGCGGCCAGCGTCTTGCGGTCGCTGCCCGGCGCCACCGCGAGCGGTGCGTGGAAGGTCACCCTGACCACCGCGCCGGACAGGCGAAGGAAGTGCGCGACGTGCGCACCGGCCTGCATCTCGCCGTAGAAAGCGTAGGCATCGCGATCGCCGCCTTGCGCGATGGGGTGCCCGTCGACGCTGCGCACCTCCAGCGTGAACGGCTGCAGCGTCCACTGCCGCGCGCCCGGGTCGGCGCTGAGGAACAGCGAGAACAGGCTGGACTTGAACGGCGCGACGCGCTCGCCGGAGGAGGTGGTGCCCTCGGCGAACAGCACCACGTCGTGATCCGGGCGCAGTTGCGCCGCCACGGCGGCGGCCACCGCGGCCGCATCCTGGCGGCGCCGGCTGATGAACACGGTCTGCGCCAGCGCGCCGATGTGGCGCATGCCCGGCCAGCGTTCCATATCGTTCTTGGCGATGAAGCGCGCGCGCAGCAGGCTGCCCAGCACCACGATGTCGAAGTGGGAGATGTGGTTGCCGACGAACAGCGTCCCGCCCGCGTCGCGCGGCGTGCCCACCACCTCGATGCGGAGGCCCAGGGCGCGCCGCAGGCAGCCGAACCACAGCCGCGGCAGCACGAACGCGCCGCGGCCGCGGGTGAAGCGCATCAGCAGCCACTGCGGGGGGATCAGCAGCAGGCTGGCCGCGATGCAGACGGCGAGTCGGACGATGGCGCGCACGCGGCCAGTCGGGGCGTCTGCAGCATGTCGAGGCGAAGCGGAAGGCATCGGGGTCGCAGGTGAGGGCACGGTCGGCACGCGCGGCGGCGCGCCCTCGGCGATGGTAGCCGAGGCGTGTGTACTTCAGCACCCACGGGTGACCTGCTGGCGGTCCGGCGTGCTGTCTGCTCCGCGCGTCGCGGCTGAAGCCGCTCCCACAGGAACCGGCGATGTGCTGTCTGGGGGCACTGTGGGAGGGACTTCAGTCCCGACTGCTTTCAGGGACGGATGGCTGGTGTGCTTCGTTCGTCGCGGCTGGAGCCGTTCGTAAGGCTCTTGCGGTGTGTGACGAGATAGGAGGGGCGGTTGGCCAAGGCGATGCCCATCGGTGTCGACTTCGTCGCCGGATGCGCCGATCACCCCTGCGAGGCGCACCGGAGGAGCGGCTTCAGCCGTGATGAGGCGTCGCCGATCGCACACGTCGCGGTATCAGCGCCTGTGGGCCTTGACGAGTTGCGGCAAAAAAGAACGACTGGCACCAGTGGAAGCCGCACCTGCAGAGGTACTGCAGGTTGCGGAGTCAGTGCGTGCCATCGGCCTGCTTGCAATCCGCAGTCTGCGAGGTGGCAAACGATGTAAGGGTCCACGCATCTGCGGGTCGCGCCTCGACGCCGTAGATCCACGACTGCCTCACGCCGCCGATGCAACTGGCGATGGCGATGCTGTCGCCTGGCGTGCCCTGGTCGGGTAACGGTAGCGGTTCGGGCGCCCGGGTCTGTACGCCGTGCAGCGTCCTCGTGTAGGTCAGGACGATAGGGCCGAGCCGGTCAGGATTTCCCATGCTCATCACGTCTCCGCGCGTTTTTTGCTGCGCCAGCCAATCGCGCACCTGCCGCCATTCGGGCGTGCCCGCGGCGTAGGTGTTGGTACTGGAAACGCGCAGGCTGTCCGGCACCTCCGGCGCCGCGTGCGTCGCCAGGGGCAGCAGGGCGAGCAGCAGCGGGCCCATGACCCATCCGGTGCGCCGAGCGCGTCGTTGACTGGTCCCGACTGCACCACCGTTGTGCCTGTGCATCCGACCGCTCCCTGCTGGTTGCCGATGGCGCGACGATAGCACCATCGGTGGCCATGCCTGCCCGCGTGGCCCGGGCGTGTCGCCGGCCGCGCTCGCGCTCAGCGTTTGCCCGGGCGATCGGCCAATGAGGCCTGCAGCGCGGTCGCCAATGCCGCGTCGCCGCTGACCAGCGCGCTCCAGCGTAAGTCCAGGCCCTTGCGCCGGCCCTTCTCGGTGAGCTTCAGGCCATCCGGGTCCACGGTCAGGGTGTAGTGCACGCTGTCGATCTCCAGTGCGCGGCGCAAGGGTTTGTCGAGCGGGGTCATGCGGCGGCTCCCGTTTTCACGATGCGACGAGGGTAGCGGGGCGAAGGTGATGGCAGGTTCTGCAGGCGCGCCGGATGAAGTCGCTCAAGATCGCCACCTACAACGTCAACGGCATCCGCAGTCGCTTGCCGCAGCTGCTGCAATGGTTGCAGCGCGAGGCGCCGGACATCGTCGGGCTGCAGGAGCTCAAGAGCGTGGACGCCCGCTTTCCGCTGGCCGAGCTGCATGCCGCCGGCTACGGCGCGGTGTGGATGGGGCAGTCGAGCTGGAACGGCGTGGCGCTGCTGGCCAGGGGCTGCGATCCGGTCGAGAGCCGGCGCGGCTTGCCCGGCGATCCGCGCGACACCCAGAGCCGCTACATCGAGGCGATGGCGCACGGCGTGCTGGTCGGCTGCCTGTACCTGCCCAACGGCAATCCGCGCCCGGGTCCGAAGTTCGACTACAAACTGGACTGGTTCGCGCGGCTGCAGCGGCATGCGCAACACCTGGTGGCGCTGCCGCATCCGGTCGCCTTGATCGGCGACTTCAACGTGGTGCCCACCGATGCGGACATCTACAACCCGGCCTCATGGCGGCGCGATGCGCTGCTGCAACGGGAAAGCCGCCAGGCCTATGCAGAACTGCTGGCGCAGGGCTGGACCGACAGCCTGCGCCAGGTGCACGGCGAGCGCCGCGTGTACACGTTCTGGGATTATTTCCGCCAGCACTGGCAGCGCGATGCCGGGCTGCGCATCGACCACCTGCTGCTGAATCCGCCGCTGGCTGCGCGCCTGCGCGACGCCGGCGTGGACCGCTGGGTGCGCGACCTGCCGCATGCCAGCGACCATGCGCCGACCTGGGTCGTGCTGGGCGCGGCGCCGGCCCGAGGTGCAGCTGCGTCGCCGGCGAAGCCGAAGCGCGGTGACGCGGGCGCTGAAGGAAACACGAAGGGCGCCAAGGCGACGAAGACCACGCGCACCTCCGCATCTGGCGCGCCGTCGCGGGCGGAGAAGGCGGCAGCGCGGACCAAGGGCAAGGGTAAGACGACGGCCACGACCAAGGCGAAGTCGACGACGCCAGCGCCGGCAACAAAAAAGAAAGGCGCAACAAAAACGGCAACCGCCAAGACGCCGAAAGCGCGCAAGCCGCGCGCTGCCACTACGGTGCCGCCGACGCCCTCGCGCGGTGGCAAACTCCGCAAACCACCCCTTCTCCCACCGGGAGAAGGTGGCGCGTAGCGCCGGATGAGGGTGCGGCAGAATCGGAAAGACGCAGTTTCCCGCTATGCCGCCGCGCGATGTGACCGACGCGGCGGCACGTCTTCTCTTACTTCAACATCTCGGTAAACGCACGATCGGCCTCGATCACGTCCGGCAGCGCGGCGAACAGCGCGTCCAGGTCCACGTCGTCCAGCAGCGGGCCGGTCACCGCCTGCCGCGCCTGGTCGTTGGCGCCGCCGTGGCGCTCCAGCGCGTCGGCGACCAGCGCCGCCTGGGCGACGACCTTCGGCATCGGCTCGCCTTCCGGGGCCTGCAGCGGCCGCGCCTGGAAGGCGATGGCGCTCTGGATCACCTGCGGCAGGTGCCAGCGCCGCGCCAGCTCGGCACCCACTTCCGGGTAGCCGAAGCCCAGTTGCACGGTCTCGTCGGCGGCGCGGCCGCTGGACGAGGCGTCCGGGTGCAGTTGCGCGGCGTAGTCGGGCGCGCCGGTCTGGATCAGCAGTTCGCCGATGTTGTGCATCATGCCGCAGGTGAAGGCGGTCTCCGCGTCCAGGCCCTTCTGCCGCGCCAGCAGCCGGCACACCCCGGCCACTTCGAAGCTGTGCAGCCAGAACGCGCGCAGGTCGAAATGCGCCGGGGCATGGAACGCGCCGGTCACCGAGGAGGCCAGCACCAGGGTGCGCAAGGTGTTGAAGCCCAGGCGCAGCGCCGCGTCTTCCACCGTGGTGGAGTCGCGCGCGCCGCGGAAGCGCGCCGAATTGGCCAGCCGCAGCACCTTGGCCGCGATCACCGGGTCCCGCTCGATGTTGCGCGCCACCGCGTCCAGGCTGGTGCCCGGCGCATCGAACTGCAGGATCAGGTCCTGCGCCACCTGGGGAATGGTCGGCAGGGTGTGCAACTGGTCGAACAGCGCCTCTAGCTTCATGGGACCCTCGGAACGAAACGGGAGGCGGCAGGACCGGAAGCCGGCCGCGCCGCCACGGTGGCGGAATGCGCGCATCCTACCGATTCGCGATGGCCGGCGTGTGGAAGACCGGTCCCGCGGCGACGGCCGCGCTCTGGTGCAGCCAAGGACGCGGCTCAGCCGGCGCCGCGCACGCGCAGGGTCAGGCCCTTGAGGAAGTTGCGCAGCAACTGGTCGCCGCACAGGCGGAAATTCTTGTGCTCCGGCTGCCGGAACAGCGCCGACAGTTCCGGCTTGGACACCGGGAAACCGGCGGCGTCGAAGATCTGGTGCATGTCCACGTCCTTGAGCTGGAACGCCACGCGCAGCTTCTTCAGCACCACGTTGTTGGTGATGCGCGCCTCCACCGGGCGCGGCGGCAGGCTTTCGTCGCGGCCGCGGTAGTGGAACACCAGCCCGTCCAGCACATGCGCCAGCACCGCGTCGCTGCATTCGACGAAGCCGTCTTCGTCCTCCTTCTTCAGCCACGCCGGGATCTGCGCCTTGTCGATCGGGAACGCGGGATCGGCGAGGTGCGCCAGATCGACGATCTTCTGGTCGCTCAAGTCGAGCATGTAGCGGATGGAGCGCAGGATGTCGTTGTTGAGCATGGCGGGTGTGGGAGTGCGGGAGGCCCGGCGAGGGGCGCTAGTCTAGGCGCTGGCCCGCATCGGCGCGTAGACCGCGCAGGCCCGGACCATGGCTGCGGTTCACCGAGGGTGTGCACGCGGCGCGGTTGCATCCGCGGGCGCATGCGCCATCATCGGCGCATGGACCATTCGATTCCCAAGCCGAGCGCGGTGTCCGCGCTCAATCCGCGCCAGGAGCAACTGGTGGCGCTGGTGCGCCAGCAGGGCTATGCCGAGGTGGAAGGGCTGGCGGCGCGCTTCGAGGTGACGCCGCAGACCATCCGCCGCGACCTGACCCTGCTGTGCGAAGCCGGCGTGCTGCGCCGCTACCACGGCGGGGTGAGCCTGCCGTCCAGCGTGGAAAACCTGGCCTACACGGCGCGCAAGTCGCTGCAGGCGCAGGAGAAGCGGCGCATCGCCACGCTGCTGGCGCAGCACATTCCCGACGACGCCTCGCTGTTCATCAACATCGGCACCACCAACGAGGACGTGGCGCGCGCGCTGATGGGCCACAGCGGCCTGCGCGTAATCACCAATAACCTCAACGTCGCGGTGATGATGAGCGCCAACCCCAGCTTCGAGGTGATGGTGGCCGGCGGGCGCGTGCGCGGCCGCGACCAGGGCGTCACCGGCGAGGCCACCATCGAGCTGATCCGCCAGTTCAAGGTGGACTTCGGCGTGATCGGCATCTCCGGCATCGATCCGGACGGCACCCTGCTGGATTTCGACTTCCACGAGGTGCGGGTGGCGCAGGCGATCATCGAGCACTCGCGGCAGGTGTTCCTGGCAGCCGACCACAGCAAGCTTGGTCGCAACGCCATGGTCCGGCTGGGACCGATCGGGCGGGTGCACGCCTGGTTCACCGACCGCGCGCCGCCGGCCGAGCTGGCCGCGGTGCTGGAGGCGGCCGGCACCCGCGTGTTCGTCGCCGAGGGCGATGCGGCCGACCAGGGCGCGCCGGCGCTGGACGCTGCCGCGGACTGAACGAGGCCGGCCCTGCCGCCGCCGGGATGGCACACAGGGGTGTGTGTTCGGATTGTTTCGTTAATGTTGCGTGATGTGGCGAGGTCATCGCGCCGCAGCGGCCCCGCGCGCCCGCCCGGCTGTCTCTGAGCTAAGCCGCTTGCCGGTTACGGCCGGTTTGCAGGATGCCGTCGACGCCACGCTGCAGTGCAACGTGATATGTTCGGAAATGTTCGTTTACGATCTTTTCGTCCTCAGTTCTGTGCTCGGCCACTGTTGCCGAGCCGGACACGACACTTCCGGAGTCGGCTATGCGTGAGACCTACGATGTGCTGGTGGTCGGTGGCGGCATCAACGGCGTGGGCATCGCCCGCGACGCGGTGGGCCGCGGCCTGTCGGTGTGCCTGTGCGAGCGCGACGACCTGGCCGCGCATACCTCCAGCGCCAGCACCAAGCTGATCCACGGTGGCCTGCGCTACCTGGAGCAGTACGAGTTCGCCCTGGTCGGCAAGGCCCTGGCCGAGCGCGAGGTGCTGCTGCGGCTGGCCCCGCACATCATCTGGCCGCTGCGTTTCCTGCTGCCGCACCAGCCGCACCTGCGCCCGGCGTGGATGATCCGCACCGGCCTGTTCCTGTACGACCACCTGGGCCGCGGCCGTCGCACCCTGCCGGGCTCGCGACGCCTGGCGCTGCGCACGCACCCGGTGGGTGCGCCGCTGCGCGAGGAGTTCCGCACCGGTTTCGTCTATTCCGATGCCTGGGTGCAGGACGCGCGGCTGGTGGTGCTCAATGCGATGGACGCCGCCCAGCGCGGCGCGCGCATCCTCACCCGCACCCGCTGCGTCGGCGCGCGCCGGGTCGATGGCCTGTGGCAGGTGCAGTTGCAGCATGCAGACGGCCGTCGCGAGGAACTGCGCGCGCGGTCGCTGGTCAACGCCGCCGGACCGTGGGCGGTGCAGTTCCTGGACGAGGTGGCGCACGTCGGCCACGACCACGCGCTGCGCCTGGTCAAGGGCAGCCACATCGTGGTGCCGCGGCTGTTCGAACACGACCATGCCTACATCTTCCAGCAGCCGGACCGGCGCATCGTCTTCGCCATTCCGTACGAGCAGGACTACACCCTGATCGGCACCACCGACGTCGACTACCACGCCGACCCGGCCGCACCGCGCATCGACGGCGAGGAGACGCGCTATCTGTGCGAGGCGGCCAACCGCTACTTCCGCAAGCAGATCGCCCCGGACGACGTGGTGTGGAGCTACAGCGGCGTGCGCCCGCTGCTCGACGACGAGGAGGACAACGCCGCCGAGGTCACCCGCGACTATCTGCTGGAACTGGACACGCGCGATGGTGCGGCCCTGCTCAATGTGTTCGGCGGCAAGCTCACCACCTACCGCAAGCTGGCCGAGGAGGCGGTGGACCGGCTGACCGCGCATGCCGGGCGCAAGGCGCCGGCCTGGACCGCGCACGGTGCGCCGCTGCCGGGCGGCGAGCGCAACGACATCGCCACGCTGGCGCGCGAGTTGCGCGCG